>NZ_JAMOKH010000036.1:0-67750 GCF_023656585.1 Bacteroides sp. B1-V-101
ATTTTCTTCCTTCATAACCCTTTCTTTTTATTTCAAGATGTTAAACAATAAACTGGCAATAGAAACAAGGATCGAAGTAGCAGAGAACCACAAGCTTGTACTAGTGCCGATATCCGAATTTCGAGCTTTTGCCTTATTCGGAGTTACGTAAATAATATCATTCTGTTGCAAATAATAATAAGGAGAAAGGATAGTCTCCGCTTTATTCAGATCCAAAGGAATAATTTCCTGTTTGCCATTGGCATTCTCCCGTATCAGCTTTACATCATCACGCAGACCATATACGGTCATATCACCTGCCATAGCCAAAGCTTCCAAGATGTTCACCTTTTCATTGGAAATCGTGAATGTACCGGGACGGGCAACTTCACCAATCACGGAAATCTTATAATTTACCATACGTACCGTTACAATAGGAGTTTCCGTAATATAAGGTTTCAACTTTTCCACAATCATTTGTTCGGTCGCCTTCTTGGTCAATCCGCCTACATGAAGCTCACCTAATACAGGGAAATTTATATTACCGTCATTATCCACTAGATATTGTTGTAGGACTGGCTGAGTAGTCGTATAATTCAAAGCAGCATTACTCTGCGTAGCCACTGTCAGATTAAAAGGCGCAGCCAGTTCAGGACTGGTACACGACACTACAATAGTCAACAAGTCTTTGGGCATGATCTTTGCATCATATAACTGTTCGTTCTGCGTACTATACAAAACGACTTCTGCATCCTGCAAGTAAGGCACCTTTTTATAAGACTGACAAGCTGTAAGAAGCAGGATCAACAACAGTATTAAAACATTCCTTCCGTTTAATTTTTCCATAATATATAAATTATAAAATTTAGACACCTTTCAAATACCATTTATAAAGACGCTCGATTCCTTCATCAATCTCAACCTTATGATGCCAGCCTAAACTGTGTAACTTCGATACATCTGTTAATTTACGCATTGTACCATCAGGCTTTGAACTATCCCAAAGAAGGATACCTTTAAAGCCAATTTCCTTCATAATTATTTCGGCAACTTCACGGATACTAACTTCCTTACCTGTACCAACATTGATATGACAGTTACGAATGTCTCTACTACCTTCCGTATAGGTATTCTTGAAATCAACGTTCAATAATACATGAACACTCGCATCAGCCATCTCTTCGCTCCACAAAAACTCACGCATAGGTGTACCGGTACCCCAAAGTGTAACCGATTCAGGAGTAATACCAAATTTTGCCAATTTATCCAATATTTCAGCATCAGACTCACTACCGGTCACACCTTCCACAGGACGCAAGTCAAGGTCTCTACGAACGGCCTTCCAGTCATCTTCGTTTAAACATTTAGCCAGATGAATCTTGCGAATCATGGCAGGAAGAACATGACTGTTTTCCAAATGGAAATTATCATTCGGACCATAAAGGTTGGTAGGCATCACAGCGATATAGTTCGTGCCATACTGAAGATTGAAGCTTTCACACATCTTCAAACCAGCAATCTTGGCAATGGCATAAGGTTCGTTCGTATATTCCAAAGGAGAAGTCAGCAAAGCGTCTTCCTTCATTGGTTGTGCGGCATCACGGGGATAAATACAGGTACTACCCAGGAAAAGCAGTTTCTGTACGTTATGACGGAAGCTCTCACCTATCACATTCTGCTGAATCTGGAGATTCTGATAGATAAAATCGGCACGATACTGCAAGTTTGCAAGGATACCACCGACGTGCGCAGCGGCAAGGACAACTGCATCAGGCTGTTCTTCATCAAAGAATTGTTTTACGGCTACGCCATCAAGAAGGTCCAGTTCTTTATGAGAGCGTCCTACAAGATTCGTGTAACCACGACGCTGCAAATTATTCCAGATAGCGGAACCCACCAAACCATGGTGTCCTGCTACATAAATTTTCGTATTCTTATCCATTCTTATTCTTCTCTATTCATCAGTTCTTTCATGTGAAGCTTCTTCACAAACTTCATATCATGCGATACCATGATTTTTACCAGTTCGGGGAAAGAAGTCTTGGTAGGATTCCAGCCAAGTAACGTACGAGCTTTGCTAGGATCACCCAGTAACTGCTCAACTTCAGCAGGACGGAAATATTTAGGATCGACTTCAACCAAAACCTCTCCCGTCGATACATCAATGCCTTTCTCATTCACACCTTCACCATCCCAACGAAGTTCAATACCGACTTCTTTGAAAGCCAGTGTCGTAAATTCACGTACAGTGTGGTATTCTCCCGTAGCAATTACAAAATCTTCAGGAGTATCATGCTGAAGGATCAGCCACATACACTCAACATAGTCCTTAGCGTATCCCCAGTCACGAAGTGAGTTCAAGTTTCCCAAATAAAGTTTGTCCTGAAGACCTTGCGCAATACGGGCAGCAGCCAATGTTATCTTACGGGTTACAAAAGTCTCCCCTCTACGTTCACTTTCATGATTAAAAAGGATTCCGTTTACAGCATACATGCCATAGCTTTCACGATAGTTCTTGGTTATCCAAAAACCGTATTGTTTGGCTACTCCATACGGGGAACGGGGATAGAATGGAGTAGTTTCCTTCTGTGGAACTTCCTGGACCAAACCGAATAGTTCAGAAGTGGAAGCCTGATAAATCCTTGTCTTCTTCTCCATTCCAAGGATGCGGACAGCTTCCAGCATGCGAAGTGTGCCGATAGCATCCGCTTCGGCTGTATACTCCGGTACATCAAAAGAAACTTTCACATGGCTTTGTGCGGCCAGGTTATAAATTTCATCCGGTTGTACCTGCTGGATTATACGGATCAAGGAACTGGAATCCGTCATATCTCCATAATGAAGATTAACCAAACGCTCCTTTTTCATGTCACGTACCCATTCATCTAAATAGAGATGTTCGATACGTGCGGTGTTGAAAGAAGAGGAACGACGAAGGATACCATGGACTTCATATCCTTTTTCTATTAAAAACTCGGCTAAAAATGAACCATCCTGACCGGTGATTCCTGATATTAAAGCTATCTTTTTCATTTTATTCATTAATATTTCATTTATAGTATATACATATTTAATCAGCCATACCCCCATTTTTCCTAGCTAATACAGCAAATAGTCCCATTCAAAAGAGTCAAAGTCAACCTTCTCACCATTAAAGCGAACATTACTATAACTCTCCTCAGAACGCTTCAAGAACATATCTTCCTTCTTGATGAATTTATAGAAGCCCTAAACACTTTAACTTAAGAATTGCAATGAAGGTCGCGGACAACCTTCACCAGAATCAGAGATCATTGAATATTTTGTCGTTTGAGAAAGCTTTAGGTTATCATCTAGAGCGTCAGGATCATCGTCATCAAAGTAACCGGCAGTCAGTAGGTCATCATCCAAGATATGCTCAAAAAAGCGTTGGAACATATCATCCGGTGCCATTCCGTCAAAGTCATCTCCATCTATTTTTGAGAGTTGAACAACCGACATATCCGATTACCACCAAATCTCTCTCTTAGCCCTACTTGTGCTGACAGATAAACATTACTTCTTCAATGCTTCGAAAGTTTCAGCGGCATCTTCCTCGGCAATCCGCATGCAGCGAGCGACGTAATCCTGATGTTATTAACTGCATTGAACCCGAACGCTACTCCATTTCAACAAAGTCAGCTACTCGTTTTTTCAATTCTTCTGTAATCATAATAAAGTATCAATTAAGGGGTTAAATTATTCTATCAAAGCTCTTTCATAACTTGCTCACATCTTCGAGTGGGAACATTGAGCATACGAGAAACGTATAAAGGGGGAGTTGCATCCATTGAGCCAGATTGACGTTCCATACCAATGAGATACTCGATGTTTTTCTTTAGGTCACCAAGTGAGTTTGAAAATGACTTGTTATCGGTTGTTTTTCCAGTCAGCTTTGCTCTGTAATCGTCAAGTGTTTCACTGCCATCCTCGCCATACTTACTGTCTTTTGCTTTGTAGATAACAGAAGGGTCAAGAATCTCTACAGTATGCCATGCTCCAGTAGGTACTACACAACCAAAACTTCCTACGGTAGGATTCAGATGAATACGGTCTTTCTCGTTGCCATCATTATCATAGATAATCTCCACAAGCTTGCCACAAATTAAGATATCATTTTCGTTTGAATTGGGATAACGATAAATCGGTACACTGGTTCCTAGCATGAGAGCATTGAGCATACGCTGCCCACTATTATCTGGATTACAAAGATCAAAACTATGACGAAGGCGAGGATTTACCAAAGCCCTGTCAAACAGTTCTGATATTAGTTTCTTATCTATGTGCATCATAGTTATCCGTTTTTTCTTGCAGTTGTACAATCATCGTAACGAGACTTATCTGTCTTTTGAGACCAGAAAAGGTATATGTTAATTTTGCAAATACCTTCCATAAGTTTTTTGAAATTGGGCACAATGCCAATAGCTTACAACGATTTGACGATATCCACGAAATTCTCCATTACATACTCGACATCCTCCATGGTCATGCAAGTGTTGAGCGGGAGGGTGATCTCATTCTCGAACAAGTTATAGGCATTAGGATAGTACTTGATATCGAAGCCGAGAGCCATGTATGCAGTCATCATAGGAAGTGGCTTGTAATGTACATTAGTAGCAATGCCTCGCTCTGCCATCTGCCCAATTACATGGTTAGCCTCTTCACGGGTGCGACCTTGCAGACGCACCAGATACAAGTGATGCGATGAGCAATGATCCTCAGCCTTATGGTTCAGATAAGCTACCTGATGGCTAGTGTCAAGGTTAGCGTTAAGACCATCAATAGCCTTATTCATATAGGCCACATACTCTTCACGCTTCTTCAGCATCTCAGAATAGCGTTCGAACTGTACCAAACCCATAGCAGCCATTATGTCTGTCATGTTGCACTTGTACCATGGGCCGATAATGTCGTACTCCCATGCACCTAACTTAGTCTTAGCCAATGCATCCTTGTTCTGACCATGGAGAGAGAAGAGTTGTGAGAGGCGGTAAATGAACTCATTCCAGCTTTCATCCTCGATAAACGGCACAAGACTTCCGCAATACATCTGCTGACGCTCTACCTTCTCACTACCGAAAGCCAAGTTCCAAGTCATTGCGCCACCCTCTGCTGTCGTGAAGTTCTTCACCGCATGGAATGAGAATGAAGAAAAGTCCGCAATCTCACCTGCCATCTTGCCGTGGCGAGAAGCGCCAAACGAGTGCGCACAATCGTTAGACACCACGATGCGACCAATCAATTTCTGTATATCATTCTTAGGAGTGAATTTTGCCAAAATCTCAGGACGAGTCACAATCTCCTTGATCTTATCCACATCTGCACAAATACCAGCCAAGTCAACAGGAACAATCACCTTAGTGCGTTCCGTGATAGCTGCAGCCAACGTCTCGTAGTCCATCTCAACATTGTCCTTCTGCGAGTCTACCATCACGATGGTAGCACCTACATGCTGAACAACCGAAGCTGATGCTGTATAAGTGTATGCAGGCATGATAATCTCATCGCCAGGCCCCACACCCAACACACGCAACACCATCTCCATGGCAGCCGTAGCAGAGTTCAGACATACCGTCTTATCTGTGTGAACGTATTCAGAAATTATCTTCTCCAGTTTCTTAGTACGAGGACCAGTCGTAATCCAACCACTCAGGATTGCATCACGAACTTCATTAGCTTCAGCTTCCGTCATATCTGGAGGCGAAAAAGGAATATTCCTTCTTCTCAAATTTATACTCATTTGTTATTTGTTTTTTAAGTTATTGATCAAATTTGTTTCTATTCTTATTTCCATCCATTCCGCTTCCGAACTTGTTTTGCAAACGCTCGTTCTTACGATAGTTGAACAGCACTATAGGGCAGAAATACACTTCCACATCGGGGAATATATGATGGTCAATGTGATGGTACTGCATACGGATATAGTCATCCTCCCTGTCTATCAAATACTTAGTCACTAGCTTTCTATCTTCAAACAAACCCTTCGAGGCAATGGGACTGCCCCATATATCAATATTTCCTGAAGTACGTAACTTGGGCTGTGGATAATAGCAGGCATTAGCTTGCTCCTTCAGAATACAACTCCTAAAACTATCCTCCGCTAGCATACGAGTAGTCTCCTCACAACGCTCGTCCACCAACAAGTTTTCTTCCTGAATGTATGCTTCCATTCCAAGCCACTGCATTTTCAGGCCGATGGGCAAATAGACAGTTTGCTCAGAGTATTCCTTATACAGCCTTTGCCTACCATGAAACGAAATACTTGTTAGCCCTTGCTTTTCCGAAAGCTCATTTATCTCCTGCCATTCCATTGCCGAAGGAACATGCGACAATACATCGCGCGTACCTATAGCAACTGGAGTAACTCGAAAAATAATTCATTCATTAGTCTTTCACTACAGACTTTATCACATCCACATACTTCTGTGTACCCACCTCGCGAGTGAGATTATTCAATACGAACTGCCGACCGTTCTTGCCGTACTCTTTACAGAGTTCGCGATTGAGATACAGTGTAAGTATCGACTTTTTAAACTCCTCTTTATCGCCCGCCTTAGTGAAGATGCCACAGCTATTATCTTCAAGGATGCTCTTGAGTTCATTCTCATCGAAATTGGCCAGTACAGGACGACTTGCCGACATGATGCTCCATGTCTTTGAAGGTACAGATGCCGAACCTGTTCCGGGCTTAGAAATCACGAGAGACGCATCACCCAACGAGAATACATGACTAATATCCTCATATGGTTGGAATGGAAGTATATGTACATTATCTATATTTCTCTCAGCCACCATTCTCTTCACCTCGTCCAAATAAACCCCCGTACCCACAAGAACAAAGTGGATGTCAGAATTGGATGTTTTTAACTCCTCAGCCACACTTAGCAGCATATCCATGTTCTGAGACAACCCAATGTTGCCGTTATATGTGACATAGAATTTACTCCTGTCTAATCCATACATCTCGAACAGTTTGTTCTTCTCCCTCGGAATATCTACCACTGCATTCTGATCCACCCAATTATACACCACAACAATCTTCTCCTCAGGAACACCCTTCGCCAAAAGATTTTTCTTGAAGTCCTCAGAAATTACGATAATCTTATCTGCATATTTGTAGGTAATCTTCTCCACGATACGACCAATTTTCCATACAAGACTCCCCCCCTTCGACAGTCCGTTGTTCACTAGGGAGTCAGGAAAAATATCCTGAGCATTATATACCGTTGGCTTTCGCTTCAGCCACTTAATCAGTGGCATCTTTAATCCTTGTATTGGTGGAGTCGAATCGATAAACGCAACATCATATTTCTTCCATATACAGTAGTGAAGTAACATCGCCTCACCTATCACATAGCGCAATGCTCTCAAAATAGGATTTTTACCCTCGCCATACAAATGGAACCGGTGGATGCGCAACTTACCATCCACATCTGTTTCATATCGCTTCCATTTTGCACCCTCTGGCACAGCTCGCGTAGGGGTAGGCGTGTATAGATCCACCTCTAAGTCCTGCTCGGCACAAGCATGAACGATGTTGTCCGTCAAGTAGAGGCTTGCTGCCGTCTCAGGCAAGTAATATGAACAGGGGAATACTGCTTTCATACTGTCTCCATCTTTACTTCGTTAATCAATCTCTCCGCCAACGCAATGGCTTTTTGGGGAGTCTCTTCGGTCACAATCACGTGACCGCTTCTGCATAGACTGCTCGTCACCTCTGGAATCATATCGCCCTCCTTGTGGTAAATCTCCCAAAGATACACACGAGAATCATCCAGCACCTCGGCGTTCTGTATACTTACCAATTTTCCAGGCTTCGGGCAGAAATAGCGGATGCAGACTCCATGTTTCTCCTCTGAAGGCTCAAGACATGGCGCTATACCGAGTGCGCAATTGATAGCAGCAGCCACCATATCTACACCCGTACTCAAATGGGTCAATTCAGTAGAAATGAAATCACCACCAAGGCGAGCTCCAATCTCCATGATATAAGCCTCACCGTTCTGAACTTTTACCTCTGCATGGCATGCACAGTTCATCACGCCCAAAGCTTTCACACCAGCTACTGCAGCGTCCTTAATTGAATCCACAGTATATTGAGGGAAACAAGAAGGCTGATTATGCCCCAACTCCACAAAATAGGGAGCCTCTGTTGTCTTCTTATCTGTTACTGTCAGCACATTTACTTCACCATTCCAAGCAATGATTTCCACAGAGAACTCAGGTCCCTCAACAAACTGCTCAAGCATAACACTCTTATCACGTGATTTCTCTCTAGCACGATTGAATAATTCAACAAACTGAACCTCAGAGAGTCCTTTCTGTATCTTTGCAATCCCACGTGAACCACTATTTCGAGAGGGCTTAAGAATACCATCCTTAGGCAATTCCTTACAGAAACACTTCCAAGCTTTATTTGCATCCTCAAAACAGAAAGACTTCGGCGAAGGGGCATTGCCCCTCTCAAATGCCTCACGCATTAGATGCTTGTTCGTCGCACGAATCGCCTGTAGCTTGGTGATGCCCGACAACCCTAACTCCTCATTGAGACGACCCATCACATTCATGCTCACCTCCGAGCAAGGATGAATCACACCATCAATACGTTCCTCACGTGCTACACGAAGCACATCCTCCTCACTGGTGATGTTCACCACCACAGCTTTATCTGCATATTGCAAACCTACGGCATTCGCATCGCCATCGGCAGCAATTACATATATTCCCATATCCTTAGCCTTCTTGATGACAGGCACTTGCAAGATGCCTGCGGCCAATACCAATAGTCTTTTTTGCATAATATTCTTATATTATTTAGTCCTAAACATTGAGCACATTACAGATGATGCCTGCCATATCCTCAATGTCATCCCATGAATATCGTTGGTCAATAGATACACTCAGCATTCGAGCATCCATCATCTTCGACACGCTACACACCTGCTGAGCCTCCTCGCAAATAGGCCACAACAACTGCGTATAGATACCTCTTTTAGCCAAGGTACTTTGCACCTCATCGCGATTATCTATAAGGATAGGCAATGAGAATGGAGCCCCCTCCATGCATCGTTCCAATCCCGGAACCATCTCCACCTTGCCATTCAGCAATGACCACAAGTGGCGCATATTCTTCCTACGAGCATAGGCAATCTCCTCACCATTCACTTGAGCCAACTGCTTTCTTGCACGATCTGAGATAGGGCGAACAGACGTAAACTCGTTGATGATCCCTTCACACTCGCGTATTGTACTGAGGAATTCACCTTTCTTCTCTTGATTTTTACTGTAGGTATAGCGTGCCTTATCCGTCTGAGCTACAAAGCGCTTGTCAGCAAAATCCTTTTGTTCCTCTTGTATGTACTGGGTAGGTAGCGGCTCTTTGCTTAATATCACAGCCCCATCACACACACCTATCGATTTTCGTATGCTCGACACGTATATATTAACCTTTGGATTGTGTATCAACTTGAGCGAAAAGGTACAATGACTGAAGTCCTCAATGACCTTTATGTCTTCATCGCAATCCTTAATCATACGTACAGCATCGTCTGTCGAAGCACTACCATAGAAGTTCATTGTCAGTATTGCCTGTGGCTTCTCCTTTTCTAACAGTTGTCTCAGATAGTCAATATCGACAGTCAGATCTTCCTTCAGGCGGTAATAAATCACCTTCCAGCCCGCCTTCTCAAAAGGCGCACTCATTGACCAACAGCAGTAGGCAGGAAAGAGTATCGTTTTGTCTTTTTCTGTAGAAGCAGCTATTGCTGCCAACAGCAAAGCTTCACGACCACTTCTCATGAACAACACCTCACGACCATATTCCTCCATCGACTCAAAATAGCCATCTGGGAGCACAATGGCAGGATGCTCACTTCCGTATTCTCGCATAGTAATTATTCTCTTGTTACATTAACATTCTCGCGGAACAACACTGTCTTGATGGTTTTCAAAATTATCTTCACATCAAGGGCGAAACTGATGTTCTTTGCGTAATACACGTCATTGTCAATCTTCTCCTGTGCATCGGAACTATTACGATAGTATGCCTGATTATAGCCAGTGATTCCGGGATGCACATTCAGGAAGACCTTCTCTTCCTCTTTATACTTGTCCAGCCAATCTAACGGATCAGGACGAGGACCAATCAGACTCATGTCACCCTTCAGCACGTTTAAAATCTGAGGTATCTCATCTAAACTCGTCTTGCGAATAAAACGGCCAAGCTTTGTTACACGTGGATCATCATCACCATTGTAAGTTGAACCATCCTTCAGACGAATATCTGGTGCATTCACCTTCATTGAGCGGAACTTATGCATAGGGAATGGCTTGCCATACTGTCCCAGACGCTTTCCAGAATAGAACATCGGGCCTCTATCCATAAAGAAATAGAAAGGAGCTAATACAATGTAAATTACACAAAAGAAAGGAAGCGCACACAACGCAACCAGAAAATCTATGACTCTCTTAAAGAAATGTACGTACATATCAATTATTTGTTATTCAATATATCATATTCATCTAAAACTTTCTGCAATATCATAAGTGTCCTCTACAAATCTTCTTTACAAAGCACATACGCTAGTCTCACTTGATCTTTTCCCAAATCAGGCGAAGTATAGAATCCAGCAGCAGAAGCCTGCATAATCGTCTCGCCAACCACTGGCAGTTTTGCCACCTTGTAGAACGCGCCCATAGGCACCGAGGGTATAGCAACTGGGGGTACGATTCACACCATCAATCATACATTTCCGACGTTTCACATACTCGTCGTACACCTCGCGCGAATACTGCTCCGTTCCTTCGAGATGGAAGCCTCTGCCACTAGCTGACCCAACAATGGAGGACTCAGTCGCGTCTGACAGAACTTCATGACGGTCTTACTCACCAGTTCGTTCTTCGTGATGAGAGCACCAATACGAATGCCGCACTCTGAGTAACGCTTCGACACCGAATCAATCAGCACCACATGCTGCTCGATACCCTCCAATTGCATTGCCGAAATGTAAGGCGATCCAGTATAGATGAACTCGCGATACACCTCATCTCCTTCTGCGTATAGAGGTAGCCTGTAAGATTGTTTGGAGTGCAAATCAGAATCGCCTTTGTGCGCTCGTTGATCAGTTTCTCAAACTTATCTACATGAGACAAGCAGAATCCTTCCTCAATGGTAGTTGCCACCGTACGAATCCGCACCCGCCGAAATAGCGAAGCTCATGTAGTTCGCATATGCAGGCTCTGGAACTATAATCTCATCCGCATTCAACTTAATTTGGTAGCGCTCGTAGTAGTTTACCAGCGTCTCACGAAGCGACCTATAACCTTGCGAAGGTGAGTACTCTAGGGTGGTACGATCCACATTCTTTAGCACATCCATCGCCTTCTGCGGAGTAGGCAGATCCGGCTGACCGATATTCAGTCGGTAAATCTTCACGCTCTCATCCTCAGCCGCATATGCCAAAAGAGCCAACTTACGGATTGGCGATTGTGGCATTTGATACCCTCGTTGTGATATTTGCAATTCACTCATAATTTGATTTCATTCTTTTTTCCGTCCGTTGGAATTGCACCATGAGCTTACACTTCACTTGTTCGGGCAGGTTTCATATTAGCAACAAAGTTCTTCTAGATCCTCAATCCTTATATTTTCTTTTTGGAATAATGCGATGTATGACTTAAGTTTCTCCTCTGGCATATCCCACCATTGGATTTCCTCTAGTTTTGAGATAACGTCTTCAGGGAAACGATAGCGAATGACTTTTGCAGGAACGCCACCTACAATGGCGTACGGAGGAACATCCTTAGTGACTACGGCACATGCTCCTACGACTGCACCATTTCCGATAGTTACACCTCCCATAACAACCACTCTGCTGCCAATCCACACATCGTGTCCTATACACACAGGTTTGAAGGGCTTTACTACAGTTTTGGAAGTCCAACTCTTACCAACCGCATTATAGTATTCTGTGAAAATTGGAGAGGAAGATATTTGACTAAGAGTATGTATTCCAGGACCAAGAATTACATCATCAGCAATAGAACAAAATTTTCCAATTTTAGTACAAATCACTTGCGTTCCACTTGCCACATACGAGTAGTCATCAATTTGTGACTGATAAATCTGTGTCTTGCCATATACCTTTGCTTTTGGACTAACCTCTGAAACATCATCAATACGCGATAGAAATGACACTCCTGAATTCAAGAGATTTCTTAGCCCACCTTTAATGTATTTTAAAGCTCCCATTACTTATCAACACCAGTTCTATATAAAGTTTCATCAACATTCATAGGATACGCATCAATTAGCGATCCTTTAGTAGAATTGATGATCTCAACGCCCAATGTTCTAGCATATTCTGCCAACTGCACATGGACAGATGCATCGAAGCAATAGCAGAAGAGCTCATAACTAAGAGATATTCTTCGTACAGCCTTGTTTTCCTTACCGCCATCATAGCAATGAACCTCATGAGGGAAGGCAAAAGAATTGAAATCACATCCCAGAAGGACTATCTTCTTATATCCTGCACCTATGGCAAATGCAATAGCAGCACAAACGACATTACCAAAAGCCGGTATGACCTTAGTAAGCTCAAATTTCTTAGGATCGATGTAGTAGCCATTGTACATCGCAAGGAAAGTCTTTTTACAGTCCAAGTTGATCAAATCGGGATTGATGTTCAGAAAGGAGGTATTCCAGACAAAAGTGGTATCTTTCTTATACATTTCAACAGCCTTGTTGAAAGCCTCAATATGCTTTGGTTTCATGAATCCGGCATCAGCCATCAGATAGTAGGTTGGTCTCAATTTTGTCTTCTCAGCCATCTTGAAAAAATGGTTCACGACCAAGGTATCGGTATCTTTGTCTATCAACCTATCCAAATCCACATCTGCCAGCGAAGGACCAAGTCCACAGATGTAGATGGTGTCGTGCTTACGGGTCGCAATAATCTTCTCGTTTGTCTTTAGTAATTTCTTGGTCTTACTCAATGAAGAAAGGCGGAGTAGATATTTTACTTTACCACCCGCGTTGATAAACAGCAAATTGAGACGATATAAACTTCTAAAATCCATTGTTTCATTTTTTTATTAGTGATGCAAATTGTGCTTCATATTCTTTAGCGATATTGTCCCAAGTATAGGAGATGATAGACTCTGAAACTGTTTTTCTGTCCCATTTACTTTCCTGTAGTGAAGGCAATACAGCCTCAATAGCCTTTGAGCTACTGTCTGCTATACTAATGGAATTACTCTCGTTAAGGATATCCCCCTCCTGAGCCAAGGGCAAGTGCTGAGGAATGATAACCGGCACGCCACATGCGATGGCTTCGAGATAGACTAGACCAAAGCCCTCTGATGAGCTTGGCAGAATCATATAATCACATTCAGCAAGTATTTTACGAATTTCAGTCGGTTTCTTCACACCCAGCCACTCAAAGTCCAATCCTTTTGCTTTCTCTTCGAGCATCTTCTTGTTCTCCTCAGAGATATGACCGATGCACAAATAGCGATAATCGCATCCGCTATTCTTCATGGCCTCAATGACGCGCTCTTGACCTTTACGGTCGGAATAAGAAGCAATAGTACAAAGAGTGAGTTTTTTATTATTCTTTTCTGTCAGGTAGAATACCTTATCATCGTAGGCATTGAGTATTATCTTTACAGGGGGCACAATTTCACCATACTCAGTTATAAAAATGTTTTCCAACATGGACGCTATGAGGCAAAGCTTATCAACTCTATTAGATTTCATCAAGTCTTTTTCCAACTTAGCATAAGTCTGATAGTTGACGATGTTGGCGTCATCGCCTACGTTGCCATGGAGTGTAACAATCACCTTTACATTATTTGGAATAAGAGGTAAGTAAAAAGGCGAAATTGCTCCATGAAGATGCAGCACTTGTGGCTGCACCTTCCGTATAGCATAATCAAGTAGCAAACTCTTGAAGAAAATCCCAAGTATGGATACCAATGGAGAATACTTAGTTTTGCAACAAAATGTGTTGACTAATATCTTTGCCCCTACAACAGGATGCATCAGAGCGTGTTTTATCAGCATCCCCTTCGTCCAGCCTAAGATAGTTAACCCATCCTTATGCAACTCAGGCACAAACACATCAGTAGCAGCCAAAATCATTTCCACCCCATTCAGTTTTG
Organism: Bacteroides sp. B1-V-101; assembly: GCF_023656585.1. NCBI lineage: Bacteria > Pseudomonadati > Bacteroidota > Bacteroidia > Bacteroidales > Bacteroidaceae > Bacteroides > Bacteroides sp. B1-V-101. The sequence goes on from NZ_JAMOKH010000036.1 coordinate 14,161, forward strand.
CCACATGATAAGCTAACTGATAGATGACATTCGCCAAACCGCTACTTTGCCGACCTCCGAAATTAGAAGGAATATAGCCAAAAGATAATATTTTCATGATCTGTCGTTTTTTATTTCTTCTTTCTCTTAATCATATCTGCAAACATCATGAATATCGGAATGCGCATTACCAACACACAAAACAAGTAGGTTATTATACAGCACAAACTACCTAAGCTGAATTGTAATAGTATCGAATAATCTCCCATCAAGTATTTATTTGTCAACATCACCAGCGCGGTAATGAACGATGCGATGACAATCCCTTTGAAGTTCTTAAAGAATCCTTTGAGGTGGAACTCCTGATGTTTCTTCAGCAGTAAGATGACCAACATAGTCGTAATGTAGATGGCAGAGAGTGCTGTAGCCAGAGCAAGACCATTGATTCCCATAACAAACGGTAACGTAAGGTTCAGCACAAGGTTGATAAGAACACCGACAGTTGCGTTCTTGGCCGGCGTGGTACTGTCTTTCAGCGAATAAAACACATTCGTGACCGTACCTCGCAACGATAGGAATAGCAATCCGAGCACATAGAAACCTAAGAGTTGCTGAGTCAAATCGATGGCAGAAGCATCAAAGGCTCCTCGTGCAAATGCCAACGTAACAACCTCACGCTTGAAACATAACAGGAATGCCATCACCGGCACAAGGAAGAATGCATAAACCGACATCGTCAGGTTAATGCGACTATTGAGTTGTTGCATATCCCCCTTGGCTGCCGATTCCGCATAGAGGGGATATACGATGGTAGCAATAGCCGACGTGAAGAAGGATATAAAGATGGTGTTCAACTTCTGAGCATAACTAAGTGCAGCAATTGATCCTACGAATAGGAATGAGGCAACCATACGATTGATCATTGCGTTCAATTCAGCCACACTGATACTCCAAAACACAGGTAAGGACATCTTCAAGGCTTCCTTCATTTTCTCTTCCTTCGGATTAAAACAAAACGAGAAAGTAAAGTACTTCCTAATCAGCAATGCTAAGAAAACAAACTGAGCCAAAGTACCGACAATCTGACCAAAACACGCAGCCACAATACCGTATTGGGCTTGAAGCACCACAATGGTGACAATCAATCCAATATTAAGAAGCAGCAATCCCAACTCAGGAAATACACATTTTTTATTGACATTTAAAATGGCTGTATAGACCTTGATAACCAACGAAAAGAACACTGTAGGAAGAGTTATTCTCAACAATGTAGTTGCAAGGTCATGCACCTCTGAACTGAAACCAGGAGCAAATAGGTAAATCAGTCCACTCGCGAATGTCTCGCCCAAAAGGAAGAGCAACAAGACAAACAATGTGACGATGATGATCAGATTGCTGGCAAACTGATTGGCATTGTCTCGACTCTGATTGTAAAGTATATCTGAATAAATAGGCACTACCACCGACTGGATGGCTACAGCCACAAACGAGAAAAGAATAACAGGAACCTGTATAGCAATGGTATAGGCATCTACTTCGGGCGATACCCCAAAGTAGTAAGCAACTACCGCTTCCTTTCCGAACGAAAGGAGGTAACCTATGATCATCACGAAGGTTACACCTATCGCGGATTTTGCAATATTCTTTTTACTCATTTCTTTAAATGCAGGTGGTATAATACGGAGTTCAACAATTTTTGCATTAGGGTAATATGTGGATAGAGATCTTTGTACATTATATCAAACGTGTGAGTAGCATAGTCCGCTTCAAACTTATGCATCCGCTCTATTTCCATCACTTTACGTTCTTCGGTAGTCTTATCTACCCCCCCTTGATGACCTTCAAGGCAGAAGAGGCATCTATCTCCTTCTTGGTTATCTGACAGTCTGCAAAGAACGACTCGCCGGCTGGCGAATTGATGATAACAACCGAAGCTCCGGCCTTCACGTCAAGCGTTGGTTCGATGTTTTCAATACCCCAGAAGTCGCCAATGATGATGTCCGAATAGCGATTGACAGTTCTGTACTGACACCTGAGGCAAGACTCGCGAAGCATGAAGTGCTGTCCAAACCAATGGTGGAATATGTTTTGGTAAGCAGGAACATCCACCTCCTTGCCATTTGCCAATGTATAGGCTACTCGCAGCTTACCCCATCCATAACTCTTGGAGCGGAAATTATAGATGGCTATTGGAGACTTGTGGTAGTTCTCCAAGTGATGTCTGTAATCTTCCCAAACCTTGGGTGAATTGACACCATGGCAGATAATCTCACAAAGAAGCAGATTCTCTCGCAGCCTCACAGGAACGCAATTGTTCAAAGCATCGGCCTGGCAAGGAGTACCAATAAACAGCATCTTCTCACCTTCGTCCAAGAGTACTTTAATCTTTGCATATACCCCATCCATATTACTCTGTAGATATTTAGAGCCCCTAATCTGCTCTATAATGGATTTATCGTTTGATACGATGTGAGATAGATGCCAATCCTTATCAAAAGCAGCTCCACACACATACCACCCGTTTCTCAACGCCAGTTCAGCCATAGCACCAGCAACGCCTCCCGAAGTGGCAGCATATCGTTCTGCTGCATCTTTATTCCAGGCACAGTAATACTTGGACTTTACTTCTATACCGGAAGGATGCTTTATATCCCATTGAAGAGGCGAGCATACACTCATGCACTTGCCACAACGGATGCAGGTGTCCTCATCTATCGTAGGGTAATAGTGCAACCCGTTCAACTCAAACTTAATGCTCGATGTGGGGCAAGCATTGGAACAAGCTCGACAACCTGTGCAATGCGCTTTCTCCACCAGTTTAATTTGGTTCTCCATAAAGTGCGTTGTTGAGGTATTGTAAAGACTTCTCCTTAAATGGAGCGAACTTTTCGTCAGCCTTAGAATAATCTACAGTCATCTGTTCAATGGTCATGACATCGATCAGCTCTTGCGTAAACATGCGATTGTTCAGACCGAACATCTCCTGCAGGCTCTCCATACGGGCATTGGCAAAACCCTTGGGAGCTACAAAGTAGTTCTTGCGGAAGATGATAGAGAATGCAGAGCAATGGAATGAGTTGGTACAAACGTATGAAGCATTCTTGATGAGACCGATAAACTGCTGAGGAGAGACAGCACGCAGGTTGTAATCCGAATTAAAACGATCGCGAGCGTTCAGATTCAAGTGGACAATCTTGAAGCCGGTAAGTTGCTTCACCTTGTTTACCAGATTAACAGCCAAATCATTTGTACCAAGGAAATAGCAGAAGATATAGTGTTCCTTGATGTTCATGTCCTGCGAGAGGTTGTCCCAATACTCTCTTGTCTTCAAGAATACAGGATCTACGACGTGCGTAACCGGCTTGCCTGAGAGTTTCTCAACCACTGGCACATCGCTCTTTTCACGAACAGAGATGATATCCATATGAGAAAGATACCCCTTGAATTCCTCCCACCTTGACTTTGGCCATGGGTCGGCAATGCTTGGTGCATAACCAATTCGCTTGACATTCTTCATTGACTTTGTAAAATCGAAGAAGTATGTAGGATCGTCAAAACACTTGACAAAGTTCCAAACTTGGTCACTTCCGCAAATGTAGGCATTGGCAGTAGGGGGGTGCTTTAGGATTGATTCACGAGTATATCTTTCTTTAGTAAGAGGCAGAAGTTCTGATATAGCTTTCTGCATGACCTGATTCTTTGCCCTAAATTCTCGCTTAAACTTGATATTGAAAAAAACAAAGATATTGCGTAGAATTACTTTCGGTTCAAATCCTCGATAATACATATTCCATGAGGCGTCACTTCTCTCTGGCCAATACTGAATAATCTCACACTCTTCATGGAGATCATTCTTTATATATGAAGATAATGCGTGCGCCTGCAAAATTGCACCATAGTTTTTAGCAAACTGAAATGTAAGGATATTAATTTTCATAACTGTTACTGTATTCTAATTGTTCGTCGTGCTTCTGATTGTAGGATATGAAAACATACATTATCATAAGCTGAAAAACGTATGATGCACCCAAAATATCCGGATTGGAGAAAAGGCTGATTATTATACAAATCAAGTATGGTGATACTGCCTTATTCTGCTTAAATATTCCCCAATAGACGTTCATGAAGAAGAACAATCCTATCAAACCTTGACAACACAAGCACACCCAGAAAGCGGAAACAAACACGATACCATCAGCCATTACAATAATATTTCGAGTAATGTACCCGGCTTCGTAAGCATCCTGCAAGTTGGCAAATGGTACTCCAAAAATGAGATCAAAGAAATTCATATCTTGAGCAATCAAAAGACCATTAATGGTTCTGTTATTTTCTTCCAGATTAGTATTCTCTAATTTTTCTAGTCCTGATGATGTGAATGATGAATATAAGAAGAAATACACCAGACCTATGATTGCCGCCACACCAAGAACCCGATACCATATCTTCTGCTTTTGCGTCAGTAGGAAGAAAGCAAGCATGAACATTGCCATCAAGATACCTGTAGTAGAGGTGGAAACAAGCATGGAAGCAGCCACAAGGAAAGCAAAAAGCATTTGTCTCTCCCTAAGCAGGAAGAAAAGAGGCACCAACATGAAAGAAGCATATGACTGAGGTTCCCAAAAGAAAGAGGTAGGACGATCCAAATAGGCATAAAGTCGAGACTGTGATCCCATTTCAGGCATAAACGGCAACTTAATAGGCTGAATGGAATGACCAGTCTGTATCATCAGCACATGGTAAATCATACCAACTATACAAACGACAGCCACTATGTAGATAGAATTCTTGAGCTTAACAAAGTCCAAGTGTGGGACTATCAGTACTATTGAAACAAGATAAATAACATCGGCTATGCATGAATTCACAAAATAACTAGGTACCGACTGTAGCAAAAACAGCCACACTGTATTGTGCAATACAACAAAGGCTAAGTATTGGTATAACTGTCTGAACGACACGTTTGATTGCCTCATACGTCCAATCAAACAAACATCAATAATCAAAAGAAAGCCAAAAGCCAATTTAAAAGAACCATAGCCATATCCTGCAATGATAGGATATAGCGCAATTGCCATTTCTAATAACCCGACATTGAAGATACCTTCCTTATTTTTTGATAATAATCCAAACATTAGTCTAATTGTCTTATTTCCTTTGCTGGCACTCCAGCGTATAATCTATTCGTCTTACATGTTCCTTTTACCACACTTCCAGCAGCAATCACGCATCCTTTCTCGATGATAGTCCCAGGAAGTATAGTACTATTGGCTCCTATCCAACAGCCATCATGAATATCAATCGGTGAGGGCTGGTTTTCACCTCCCCGTTTATCACAGTATTCCATTGAATGATTGGCAGTTATGAGTGTTACTTTATATCCGATAGAACAGTTCCTTCCGATGGTTATCATCGCATTATTGTCAATAAAACAATTGCGGTTGATGAAACTACCTTCTGCCAATTGTAGTTTGGTTGTCAGTATGGCGCTATGTCTATGTAATGCTCCCTTGATCTTCGCACCCATGAAGTTGAGTATGAAGCGACGAAAACCAACTGGAACAAGATAAGACATCAGAAATCCATTAACAAACAGATTCCACCAATACTGCCTCAATCCTTGCATATAGGAAGAGTGAATTAATTTCTTGAATATTCTATTTTCCATTGCTCATTACTTCAAATGTTTCACTAATTCCTTTGCTCTCTCATACTCCTGGTACGTGCCAATGTCTATCCATGTGCCATTGAGAGGATAGCGGATGACTTTCTTACCCTGGGCAATGAGCTTCTCTACAAGGTGAGTGGCATGGAAGAAAGTATCTTCTGGAATCTCAGCAAGAGCGCGTTTCTTGATCAAGTAGATGCCTGCATTGGCATAGTAGTTATACTTGGGTTTCTCGATAAGTCCCTTAATGTTGTGGCCATCGAGATCGAGGATACCGAGTTCGATGCTGATGTTGTAAGGAACTGCTGCTACCGACATCTCTGCATCATGTATTTGGAAATGCAAGAAGAAATCCTCATAGTCAATGTTGGTGAAGAGGTCGGAGTTCATCACAAGGATGGTATCGTTGTAGAAGATATCTACAAACTTGATGCTACCAATAGTACCCAAGAACTTTGGTTCACGGAAAGTGCGAACCTGTACGCCATCGTGAGGAGTATCAAAATGTTCCTCTATCTGTTCACCAAGGTAGTTGACAGTTACATTGACGTGCTCCACTCCATAGGAAATGAGGCGATCAACATTATGGTCAATGATGCACTTACCTCCTACTTCGAGAAGAGGCTTTGGTGTCTTCTCAGTAAGCGGACGAAGGCGCTCTCCCTTGCCACCTGCCATCAGGACGGCATCGATGGGAAGTTTCGACTTAAACTTCTGGAGATTGACCACATCCACCACATGATTCTCGCCATCGAGAATTGGGATGAACATGATGCGACGATCGCGGAATGAGCGCAAGTTTGCTACTGTAAACTCCTCTTGACGGATGAACTTGTAGTCACGATGCATCACCTTGTCGAGCGTACAGTCAAGACCATGACCGTTGACCAAAGCGCGACGGATATCACCATCGGTGAGCGTTCCAATGATTTGTGCGTTGTCGTTTAATACGAAGAGGGTAAGTGTTGCATTCCTCAGATTGTTGAGAGCAATAAGAGCATCCTTGATGGTAAGGCTGCTGTTTATGCAATGGGATTCAAAAGTCATATTCCTTAGAGTTGTTTTGTAAGTTGTAGATAGTAAAGTTTGGCTTCTGCCTCAATGAAATCCTCCTCGGTATCAATATCAGTGGAAAGGAGGTCGGGCATGACATACTTCTTGCGTTTAAAAGCACCCATACCTTTTTCGAGTAGCGATGTAACCTTCATGGCATAAATGGAGCCATTGAACTCGAAGTATTCACTCTTGAAGTCCTGACAACGACCATAGTTCTTCTTGAGTGTAGGTGTAAGGAAACCATTCTCATTCTCATGGCACATAACGGATGCTGCATGAGACTTGCGAACAGACACTACCATATCGCACGTATCATCAATCAAGGAGAGGACATTGGTGATGTCCTCCTTACGACGAAGAGGTGAGGTGACCTGAAGAAGCACCAGATACTTGTAGTCCTTACCCAGTTGCTTGTAATAATTGACAGCATGAACCAATACATCGTTGGTAGTAGCTGTATCGGATGCCAGTTCATCGGGACGCTTAAAAGGGACATGATAGCCACAATCACTCACTACAGAGATGATGTCATCGCTATCGGTAGATATGCAGATGTTACCATCATCAGTCAGCTGACGAGCAATATCCAGACTATAACAAATAAGTGGTTTGCCTGCAAGAGGTTTGATGTTCTTCTTAGGTAAACGCTTACTACCCCCTCTTGCTGGTATGACAAACAGTACCTCATTTATATTGATTTCCATACACCAATACTTCGGAATAATTTAGAATTTGATGGATTTGAGGACGCGAATAATCTCGGCAATGCTTTGGCCTCGCCCATAGATGTATTCTTGCTCGGGAACCGATAGCTTGCCATCAATAATATCACAGATAGTAGATTGCAGAAGTTCGATGTCGGATTCTGTATTGATAACCGACTTGGGAGCATTGCGTCCACTCTGGCGCTGGCCTACATTGACGGTGAACTTGTCGAAATAAGGCACCTCAATCACGCCACTGCTAGAGTTACCGATAACGAAGAGACAATTATCGATGGCAGCATGATAGTTCTTTACTCCCAAATTAGGAATGACAATGACATTCTCGTTACTGCTCCATCGGTTGATAACATCGAGGATAACCTCTGAACCATCGTCATTGTTTGGATAAGTAATCAATATGCGCTTGTCCTTCTCGATGATCGTGCGGATAGAAAGTTCCATAGCAGCGGGAATATCGAACGAGCCTACGGTCTGAGAGTGGTAAGTCATCAAAGCAAACGAGTCCCTTTCGAGACGAGGATCGAGGTCGGTCAAGTCGCGTGGGGTCTTGAGGTAGTTGACGATATTATCCACAGCCGATGAGCCTACGAGATGAATGGTGTCGTTCTCTATGATAGGTATCTGCTGAAGTCGCTCATACGCATACTTATTGGTAACGAAGTGAACAGATGAGAAATTGGAAATGTTGTAGCGGTAGATATTGTCAACAGCCCCCTTGGTGATCTGACCTCCGGCAAAGTGTGCTACAGGTATGCGCAAGAAATGAGCAGCCAAAGCACCTGCGTATGCCTCTAGACGGTCGCCAATGAGATAGAGTATGTCAGGACGATTAGATATGAGACCTGCAGAAATAACATCAATGAGTGCTACGAAATCATCTTTCTTATCTCGCTGCTTCTCGGTATAGCAAGGCATCTCTACGATGAGCCCAAAGTTATCAGCTTTCAGTTCGTTGATGGTTAGACCATACTTCTGCTGAAAGTGCATACCTGTGGCATAGATAACCAAAGTAAAGAAAGAGTCCTCAGAGACGCGCTGGATGAGCTGACGCATAACACCATATTCAGAGCGTGCTCCTGTTAAAAATCCTATTTTCATCTTAGTCTATGAATTCCTTGCGAATAACACGATCTGCCTCAATATCTACCAACAGGCGATGACCGATAACCTGATCCTGCTCGATAGGCAAGAATCCGATACCGGGACGCTTGAAGCAGAAATCCTCTTTGGTAATGATGTCACCAGTCTTCATCGGGTGCTTGGTGATAAGGCTCTTGCGCGCCACACGGCTGATCTCACGCTGGCTCTCGCTGAACTGACGTTCGAAGCTGCCCAAAGCCATCTCAACGTGACGAACAGCCGATATCAGAGAGGTGAGCTCAGGGATGTCGATAGATGCCTTGTGGTCGGGTCCATTGGCATTCTTATCAAGGGTGACGTGCTTCTCAATCATAGTAGCACCCATGGCTGCAGCTGCAATAGCACACTCGTTGCCTACGGTATGATCTGAGAAACCGACCTTGCAACCGAACTTCTCCCCAAGAGTGAGCATATTGCGAAGGTTGACTTCCTCGTACTTGGCAGGATAGTTGGAGATGCAATGCAGAACGGTAATGTCCTTCTGCGAATGACGATTGAGCAATGCAAGTGCCTTCTCAACCTCCTCGTATGTAGCCATACCAGTAGAGAGAATGATAGGCTTATTCCGCTCACTGATGTAGCCAATCATATCGAGAGAGAAAATTTCACCCGATGCAATCTTGTAGTAAGGCATGTCGAAATGCTCATCAAGATAGAGCAGACTTTCGAGGTCGAATGCCGAACATACATAATCCACCCCACACTCTTTACACTTCTCGAATAGAGGGATGTGTGCCTCACGCTTGAGCTGGTAGCTCAGGGACATTTCGCGAGCACCCTTTGCTTTGTCATTCTTCTTCTGATAAGAAGCCTTGAAAGAATCATCACTATAGAGCAGATAGGGGTCAGTCATCTGAAACTTAACGCAATCGACACCGGCTTCTGCCATTTTTTCAATCATAGTAAGTGCAGTTTCTACACTACCATTGTGGTTAGGACCTACCTCACCAATCAAATACACCTTATCCATTATTTCTTTTCTACTAATTTAGCAGGACTACCGAAATAAGTGCGCCCTGCCTCTGTACAGTTTCTGTTTACAAGACTCTTTGCGCCAATGAGCACGTTATTAGTAATTTGTACGCCATTGAGGACGGTACTGCTATTGCCGATGAGTGTACCTTTGCCAATGTAGCAGTCACGTCCGATGCTGGAACCGGCTACGATGTGTACGTACTCGTCAACTACAGTATCGTGACAAACGAGCACACGATCACCGATCATAGCATGTGCCTTTACCACAGCACCTGCCTGAATGATGGCACCATTGCGTAGGATAACACCTTCCTCAACGATAGCACCTCTCTGAACCACAGAGTACTTGCCATTAATAACAGGAAGGATGAAACCGTAAGACTTAACTTTGTTAGTGATCTTCTCTTTGATAGTGCAGTCGTTGAGGTGATTGCCTGCTCCTACTACGGCATATTTTACACCTTCTGCAAAGAGCTTAGACAGCACTTCCTCGTCCTTGCCGAGATACTTGTAGCCAAGGATGTCGCCATTGTCTTCAAGGTCGGTATAACCTACGATCTCGTACTTCTCTTCGTCTTCTATGTAATTGATGGTGCACTTTGCAAATGGACCACCACCTACTAAAACAAGCTTTTCCATATTCATTATAAGAATTTATGATTCACACAATTCAGTTAATACACCACCAGAACTTTTTGGATGTAAGAAAGCAATCTGCAGACCTTCGGCACCCTTATGGGGACTTTTATCGATTAGACGAATGCCAGATTCTTCGCATTGTTACAAAGCCTTGCCCACTCCTTTTTCAATGGCGTATGCGATATGAAGTGCCCCCGGGCCCTTGGTGTCCAAGAACTTTGCTATCGTGCAGTCTTCGGATATGTGGGTTCGAACTGTTCTATCTTCACATCGCTAACCTTCAGAAATGCGGTACGCACCTACTGGTCGACTACCTCTTCAAGATTGTAGCACTTGAAGCCCAAAACACCTTCGTAGAAAGCCAGCGACTCCTCGATGCTCCTTACGCCAATACCCATATGCTCAATCTTATCAAATTTCATAGTGGTGGGATGTACTATGTTGGTTTAGAGATCTTCAAGACGTACGCTAGAAGGGATATTTACTACACGATCAGCGAAGTAGATGGTATTCTTGAGACCATCGTTCTGGCAGTTCTCGAACATAGGTAAACGGTTCATGAGCTCCCAGATAGGACGGGTCATGACACCATTGTCGTTGGTCTGCTGTAGGAAGTCGAGCTGAAACTCCTTATCCTTGAGCACCACGGCTGATAGCCAGTAGTTAGAGAAGGTATTCTCAGGTTCTGCGAAGAAGTCGATGCCATCTACGTTCTTAAAGTGCTCGATGTATTCAGTAGCTACCTTGCGCTTGCTAGCTACATATTTGTCGAGGTTCTCCAACTGAGCGCAACCAAGGGCTGCATTGATATTAGGCATACGGTAGTTGAAACCGATGTGGTCGTGACGGAACTCCCAACAATGAGGAATCTTGGCCTGAGTGGTGATGTGTTTTGCGTAGGCCCCGAGCTCTTCGTCCATGAAGAGCATCATACCGCCCCCACCGGTGGTGATGGTCTTGTTGCCATTGAAAGAAATTGCTCCAATACGTCCAAAGGTACCGGTGTGCTGCCCCTTGTAGGTTGAGCCTATAGACTCAGCCGCATCCTCAACGAGTTCGATGTGCCACTCCTTACAAAGAGCTGCAATCTCCTCGATACGAACAACATGACCGAAGGTGTGCATAGGTACGCAAGCCTTGATGCGACAACCGGTATACTTGTTGTAGCAAGCGAGCTCGTCCTCACGGAAAGCGAAGTCCTGTGACTCTGGGAGTTCTGCGATGCGAGTGTTCTTACGAATCTCTGCATTTGCCTGCAACCACTCCTTCATAGCATCAGGCGAAAGGCCCATAGTGCTCTTATCAACATCAAGGAACACAGGATGTGCACCAATGTATGAAAGGGCGTTACAGGTGGCGATGAAGGTGAGAGCCTGAGTGAGCACCTCATCGTCCTTCTTCACACCTGCGAGCAGGAGCGACATGTGGAGGGCGTTGGTTCCACTCACGCACACTACGGCACGCTTTGCGCCTGTATATTTAGCCATATCTTCCTCAAAGCGATCGACGAACTTACCTACCGACGAAACGAAGGTGGTGTCAATGCACTCGTTGAGATATGCTTTTTCATTGCCTGCGAATACAGGAACAGCAAGAGGAGTGAACTCCTTGTTGCCATAAACGGACTTGATAAAGTCTATAGTGGATTTAAAATCTGCCATGATCTTGTTTCTTTAAAGCACAAATTATCGTAAAATACCCACGAATTATCCGTGAATTACATTTTCTGATCAAGATTCTTTCCCTTCTCCTCATGCTCGAAGTTAGGGATAAACTTTTTAATGGATTCTACAACGTCTGTCTTGGTGAAGCCTTCGTTCTGGAAAATGCCCTCGAGTTCGCCAAAGAAAGCGTTCACCTCATTCATTGGTCGACGGGTACTTTCGCAAACTACACCGAGACTCATGAAGCGCTCCATATCAACCTTCTCACCAAGTACATAGAACTCCTCGTATGCCTTTTCACCGGTAGTATCGCTCTTGAAGTAAACAACAGGATAAGTGTCAGACTCATACGACATCTGAGCTGCATACTGCTTAGCCTCAAGATCATTCTTGCACTCTACCTTGGTGAAGCCTTCTGCCTTCACGAAGTCATCGCAGATAGCTGAAAAAGTGAGCATCTGGTCTTCGCCCAACTTTGGAAAGAACACCTCGCCACTATTACCGAGGATACAAGCGAGCATACAAATCTGACCTGACTCCTCAGGACTGACAAAGTAACGTTTTACATCTGAAGGTGCTGCCAAAGGTTGCTTCTTCTGGAAGCGATGGATCCAACCGTCAGGAAGTGAGCCATTGGAGAAAGCAACATTGGCAAAGCGTGCGGTAGTGACCTTGAAGTGGAAGTTATATGCCATCACGAGGTCTTCCATGATGCGCTTGCTAGCACCCATTATGTTCACAGGATTTGCAGCCTTATCGGTGGAAACACAGAAGAAATGCTTAGGCGGATATACACAAAGAAGATCCATCAGTTTCTTGGCCTTGATGTCGTTATTTTCAATGAGTGCCTGAACAGAGTACTTGTCTTTCTCTGAACGTACATGCTTGTGAGCAGAGAAGTTGGCAACGATATCGAAGCCTTTTTCCTCACGGAAAATGCGCTCGAAAATAGGATCTGCAAAGTTGAGGGTGTAACAACGAAACTCATCGGGTACGTAAAGACCTTCGGTTGAACGTACGTCACGAACGAGTTCAGCCAAACCATTCTCATTGAGATCAATAACAACAACTGAAGCGGGTTCGAAACGGAGAACTGCCTTGATAAAACTAGAACCGATTGAACCGGCACCTCCAATTACGCACACTTTCTTATCTTTTATCTCAGCGATAAGAGTCTCCTTGTTTGCCTCAATATCTGTAGCAAACATGCTGACTGGACGATAAGTCACTGAATCAGCGATGAATTTCTGTAAATTGAACATATAATTAATGTGTTATTATTGTCTGCGAAATGTATATCAAATGCTTCGTGATGCTCGTTGATGAACTGTTGTGCACCTTTGACAACAATCGCGAGATAACCACCACCTCCTGCTCCAGAAATCTTCCAAGCAAGAACATTCTCCAACGAGCTATATGTATCGACAGTTTGTTGGATATAGCTATTATCAAGTTTTGGATGACCAACATAAGTAGAAGTTACCATACTAGGGGAACATAGCTATCTGTGCATTGAAACTAGCCATATAAGATGTTGCAAACTTATCAAGATCATGAGCGATAATAGTATCCCAACAATCACTTGCTGCTTTTGCAAGAGCTTTTACCTTATCTGGTGTAATGTCTTTTCCTTCGACAACGGAGCAACCCGTTTTGCGAGGCTCCATAGGTCTCATAACTAAATGCTCTTCAAGGAAGCGCAGAGCCATCTCATCATTAGTGTATTCTATCTTTTGAGGCCCAAAGTTCTTGTCGTAATAATGACAATAAAAACCTGGGATGCAGATTCCAATAGAGTCCTGTGCCCAGAAGTATGTCCGTCTTCACGTTCAGAATTGTTCTCAAAGCAGAACACGAGTCATGCGAGCATCTTTAGGTCCATCATTGGCAACTTCACCGGCCATATCTTTTGAATCATCTTGCGTGTAGAGGTAGAGAGTCCACAGCGGTCACGAACCTCAAAAGTTGGTTCAAAGAATATAGTTAGCGCCCATCCTGGGTGATACTGACTAATATATGGTTGGTCTATCCATGTACCTGCAAGATCCAAACGAGTAGGAATATCCTGTTAGCAATCCTAACGTAGTCACGATTAGTCAATGATACTACAAACTGTGGATGCCCCTTGCACAAATCTAATGCTGTTATTGTCATAGTCGTATTGAGAAGAATATGGAATTCAGAATGATCTGATGAGTGGTCACCCTTCTATTTTTATTCATATGTGTGGAACCAGGGCACATCGACTGCCGTCACCCAGTGATGCTGCGCCCAAAGCGTTGCTATACTAGGACCAACATAGCCGGTACCTGCAACAGCAATCTTCAATTCTTTTGTATCCATTGTTGATTTATGTTAGTGTTATAGATTATTCTGGTTATTTATCCAAAACTTCAAATCTCGGTGAGTTCTTGGATTTAAACTCAGGTACCACTTTCTTCATCAGCTTCACTGTATCCATGATCTTTACCGTACGGGATAACTTCTCGAACTCTCCATAGGTATCAAGGATATCAGTGTATTCATAATGACGTACCTTCGCTATCATTATCTTCTTATTCTCAGTAGGGATTGTGTTCTCTTTATCACTCAGGACTTCTTCATAAAGCTTCTCACCCGGACGCAATCCCGTAAACTCTATCTCAATATCCTCACCCGGACGATAACCGGCAAGTTCGATCATACGGGTGGCCAGATCAACAATCTTCACGGCCTTACCCATTTCAAAGACAAAAATCTCATTGCCTTCACCCATCATAGCAGCTTCCATTACCAAGCGACAAGCTTCGGGGATAGTCATAAAGAAACGAATGATATCGGGGTGAGTCACTGTGACAGGACCGCCATTCTCAATCTGTTCCTTAAAACGGGGAATGACAGAACCGTTACTACCCAAGACGTTACCAAAGCGGGTAGTGATAAATTTGGTACGACCTTTTACTTTTCCCTCACGGATAGCACAGCCCAGACTCTGTACATAGATTTCGGCTAATCGTTTCGAGCATCCCATGACATTGGTAGGATTCACCGCCTTATCGGTAGAAACCATGATCATCTTCTCGGCTCCGTATTCAACTGCCATATCGGCAACCTGGCGAGAACCGACAACGTTGACCAGCACAGCTTCACAGGGATTCTCTTCCATTAACGGAACATGCTTATAGGCAGCGGCATGAAAGATGATCTGAGGCTGATAAGTTTCGAAGACCATACGGAGACGTTCTTTCACACGGACATCTCCAATGACAGGAACAAAATCAAGACCGGGATAATTCTTCTCAAATTCCAGACGGACATTATGCAAAGGTGACTCGGCGGAATCAAACATGATCAGCTTCTTGATGCTCATCTGAGCCAGTTGCCGGCAAAGTTCACTACCAATACTACCGGCAGCTCCTGTCACCAACACAACCTTACCACAGAACTCAGTCATCACCTCCTCCATATTGATATGAATTTCTGAGCGACCCAGCAAGTCTTCAATCTTGATAGGGCGTACCCATTGGTGGAAACTGCCGTTTTCGTCAGCCTCACTGATACTCGGAGCAATCAACGTTTTCAATCCACTCCTTTTACAATACTGAAGCAGGCGGTCTTCCTCTTCACGGGTATTCTCGTAACGGGCAAACAGGATGCCGCCGATACACTTCTTATGAATAAGCTTGTTAAAGCACTCTTCATCCTTAAATGAATAAACGGGAAGATCAGCCACACGCCGGATGGAGTCGCCTGTTCCGTAGATACAGAAGCCTACCACTTTATAGTGGGAGCTGTTCATTAGCCGAACTTTCAATGCCACACTCTTATCATCAATACCATAGATCAGAATATGCATATTCTTCTTATTCAGCATATTCAGCAGGAGTTCATAAACCAGAATCAGCTGAATACGGAAGCCTACCATGGCAATAAAAGTAAGCATACCATCAAACAGTACAAAGACTATTTTCTGACTATTATGCAGTCCCGTCTGAGGCAGAAAAAGCCAGATAGCCATTGCGATACAGACAGCCTTTATCAGTGCACTTCCGGCAATTCTCCATAATTCCTTCAACTGGGAAAAACGGATCGTATTACGGTAGGTATGAAATAAAAAGGAACCTAAGACACTGGAAATCACAGAAATCGCCAAAATATGGAAGAGAGAAGTGATTTCTTTAGAAGTCTCCGTTATATAATGAATGCCAATAAATGACACCCAGGTACAAATCAAAGCTATGAACGTATCAATTCCTAATACAATCCAATAACTAAAATAGTTTTTCTGCAAATATTGAACAAAACGGTCAAATGCGTGTTTCATAATTTAAATACCCCAATAAATTATAAAGTCTTTTTTCAAAAAAAGTAGATTTACTATGACAATAGTTTATCGTAGATTGTGTGTAACTGAATTTTCAATGGTGAAGGCAATTGGTTTTTCAGAATCATTTGCGAACGCCTCAGAACAGTTTCTTTCTTTGCCTCATCCTCTGAATTGGCATACATAGACACACTATATCCCATCAGAAGAGACAGACACAAAGCAGCTTCCTGCTCGGCTGTCTTACCGTGACAAGGATACAGATCATTGATCTGTTCATGGATTTCTTTATTCAGTAGTGAAAGATCATCAACATACACACCCGCCATATAATTACTTTTATGGAGCAGAGCATGAACAGTATTTTGAAGTTTATCGATTTTTTCTTGTAAACAGGAAGTCGTCATTACCCACTTAGTTCTTTTCACCTATAGGCTCAACATAGCCAATCGGCATGTCTACGCAGGCGCAACCAAGCATGTTCAGTCGAACAGCAATCTTACTTTTACCATCTACATTGACAAGCTCACCCACAAGCCCCTGCAGAGGTCCTTTAATTACTTGAACTTTCTCACCACGTGCCAAAGGAGAGCTATTCATACAGATTGTTTCATCCGAATAATCAAGCATGAAACGAAAACGTGCCATCTGGTCGTCAGGAATAACAGCAGGACTGCTTTCGCCGCGCATCACCATATAGCGGCTCACAGTAGTAAAATTCAGGACTTCCATACGTTCTTTCGGATCAGCGTGTACAAAAACCATCATCGGAAGAAGAACGGATTCAACTAATTTACGGCGATCACTCCATTGATGGATTTCCTTCTGAACAGGTACAAAATTCTCAATCCCCACCTTGTTCAAATACTCGGAAACCTTCTTTTCATGATGCATACGAACTAATGCAACATACCAGCGTTTTGAGTGTGCTACGCCTTCCCCTGTCCCATAAATAGGCCCAGCATTTAGTGATTTCTCTTTTGTTAAAATCATACTTTTTTACCCCATGTTTTTCCGTTACTTCTTAGGTAACGGAAAAGTACACTTCATAATAAATCGGGAGGAAAAAGTCGAAAAGTACCGACTAATGAGGGTTGAGAGCATCTTGGCTTTAGAGAAAGTAGAGATTCTTAGGAAAATTGGGCATATAAATTCCTAAGCATGAAAATAGGCCTTTTTCATGTTCAGATACATTTTTTTTCAAATTCAGGGTTAAATCGAAAAAAAAGTAGGTTTTTATTTGTTTAATACATGTGTTTTTGTCTATCTTTGCGTCAAATTTAAATCCGTTACCTAAGAAGTAACACACCAGAATCAGTGCTGATTATCAATATTTTAACCATTCAAATTCGACCTAGAGGGCAAGTCTTCACGTAATGCAAATTCTTACGATTTACCTCTGTACGCTCTTTCAACTCAAACCCCTTCAGATAAATTTGTGTCGTCTTTATAGACTTATGCCCTAAAGATTCACTGATCATTTCAATTGGAACTCCACGGAACTTTGCAGTAGTTGCCCAAGAATGGCGAATCGTGTAAGAAGTTACCGGAGAAGTTAGGTGCAAAGCCCTCGCCAAACTTTTCAAATGATTATTAAACCGGCGAAGTGCAGACTGATATTCACGATAAGCACGTTCATCCTTACGTTTCTTATCACCGGAAAGGATACTAAAAAGGTAATCGGGGCAACCCGGACGCGATGACTGGGAATTGCGAAGCTGATTCATCATTTCCTTAGCTGTATCCAAAACTTCCACACTCATTGGAGTTCTGGTTTTAATTCGATTATATCGGAGCACATTACAATCTAAAGCCGACTTTTCCAAATGAGCAAGGTCAGCAAAAGACATCCCACAGAATTGAAACATCAAAGCAGCAATCGATTGTGTGCGCCGCAAACAATCCGTCTTGGGATCTTCGTAAAGAAGCCGTCGGAGTTCACTCACCGGAAGAGCCCTTTTCTGACGGATATCCACTCCTGTATACACATCACGGAACAGACCATGTACATAGGGCGCACTACCCAACTCTACCCCACGGTTATAGATACTGCGAAGCATACGCATATACGTTGATACCGTATTCGGTTTTAAGCCCGAATCATACAGATGTTCCCCGTAACGACGCAATCGGTCACGAGTGACTTGCCTGAAAGATACACTGGCATTACCACAAAATTTATTAAAAGAGAAAAGAGCATTTTGATAGACATGTGCCGTAGAAAAACGACCTTCTTTTCGTAAAAGGCCGATGTATAGTTCCCCACATCGGCTAAATCCATTTTTATTCATTATTTGCATCACTAGTTATTTTATATACAATTATAGGGCGAAAATTTGGAATTTCCATCTTAATGCCATTTATTAATTTTATTTAAATCAAAAGAAATGACAACGACAAAAAAATGCCTAAAAAATGCAACTGGCACACAAAAGAAGAGAAGTCTTGAAACTGATTATCAGGATGATGACGAAATTATTGACATCGAAGAGGTCAGAAAAAGAAATGGCATCACAGGTGAAAAAAAACACTATTTCATTGCCTGTCTTCGCACTTATTACGAAGATGACGAGTTTAATTCCTACGTAAAATCTTTAACAGGACTAGCCAAGTACATTGCAGACTGGAGAATCTTTTACGTAAACACACATCATGGATATAGATTAATGAAATTCAGGAGTATACTCAGCGAAATTAGCAGTTTAAGCAAAGGAATCGGAATAATTTCGAAGCACGAAAAAGAAGAGAAAGAACAATACAAATCAAAGTATCACAGTAGAAAATAGCAAGAATAATTGGAGCGAAAAAATACAACTTATACTTTTGCCCCCGTTTTTTAGATAAAGAAATGAACGAACTATCCTGCAGAAATTATAGTGTCACTATAACAGCAAGATAGTGTCACTATCCCGGCAGGATAGTGTAACTATCATCGCACGATAGTGTAAGCATCCTACAGATAGTTCCGCCTTTTCTTTAAATATAACTATTTTACTAACAAATTTATAATGTAATGACAAAAGAAAAACGGCTGATAGCCACTAACAAAACAGAAGAAGAAAGAGATCGATTAACAGAAGTATGGAAAAAACGTATCGTATCAGAGAAAGGTTATTCGGAAACGATCGCAGAACGAATAGCCGAAAAAGTGAAATCACTGGCAGACTACATGCAATATGGCCATGCCATCATCGCATATTACAGACAGAACGGTAGTTTTCAGTTAGTTACAGGCACTCTTATTTCTTATTCCAAAGACTTTCACCACTCTTATGACATGAAGCAGGTACACAGTACCTTCATATTCTGGTGCATGGAAGAGAAAGGATGGAGAACCTTTCAGATTGAGAATTTTCTCGATTGGAAACCAATTGTATAAACTTAAAAACAAACAATAAGACTGATATGAGTACAACTTATTTAAGCGTAGACTATTTCCCGCTTACTGTAAACTTTTTCGACAGAGATGCCATTGAACTGGCTGAAGCCAAATATGGCATCAGAGTGGATGGAGCTGTATGCAAACTTCTATGTAAAATATTCAAAGAAGGATATTACATCCCATGGGGTGAGGAACAATCGTTGATTTTTGCCCGCAAACTGGGAGGAGAACTGAAAGGAAAAGAGATAGACGGAATCATTCAAATTTTGCTTGACAAAGGATTCTTTGACAAAGAAAGCTATGAGAAGTTTCAGATATTGACTTCCCTTGAAATTCAGCACATCTGGATAGATGCTACCTGCCGCAGGAAAAGAAAGTTAGAAGATTTGCCCTACCTGTTAGTCAATGACACCCAAAAACAGGAAAAGGAAAATAATACAAAGGATGCAAACAATTCGTCAGTACAAGGTGAATTGAAACTGGAAAATGAGAACATTTCACCCGAAATTGCTGACATTTCCGGACAAAGTAAAGGAGAGAAAAGGAAAGCAGAAGAGGAAGAAGACAATACGGCTTCGCCTTCGCTCGAAATCCCCGGTTATGCCTACAACAAGAGTACGCACAACGTCAAAGGACTTCTGGACAGCCTGGCACAACATGGAGTAACAAACAAGAAAGAAATTACAGCTATTCTCAAGCTGTCGGATTACGGAAAGAAGGGGACGCAGATATGGATCACGCTGTCTACCACCAAGTGGGGAAAGATTGATAATCCGGGAAGGTATATCATTTCAACGTTGAGGACATAGAGATAAAATAAGGCACGGATTATACGAATTAACACGGTTTTTAGTTACTCAATTCCTGAAACCGTGAAATCTGTGTAATCCGTGCCTAAAAAAATTACCACTTATAGTTAATACCGAAGCTCAGCAATTCCTTCAGCTGGAAGAAGCTGCCATTTTCAACGGTTGGTTTTGAACTGTCGTCAAAACGGGCGTGTACGTAAAGTTTAGTAGA
Source organism: Bacteroides sp. B1-V-101 (assembly GCF_023656585.1). NCBI lineage: Bacteria > Pseudomonadati > Bacteroidota > Bacteroidia > Bacteroidales > Bacteroidaceae > Bacteroides > Bacteroides sp. B1-V-101. The sequence continues at coordinate 34,712 of NZ_JAMOKH010000036.1, forward strand.
AAGATAGCGGTTCAAAACAAAGTTGAATGTATTCTCCCACTCCACACGTACCCATTCGTAATTGGTCAGATAGTTCAGACGGGATTCCAGCGAAACAGCCGAAATGATTTTCCAGTTGAACGTTGACTGCAACTGAGAACCGAAGTCGTTTTTAGAGCATTTGCCTTTCTCCAGACCGAACTTGGTTTCATCTACTTCCGAATTGTCGATATATCGCAAGTTATAAGTCAGCGGACCGATGAAAACAGAAAGATTGAATTTCTGCTTATTCAATTTGTAGTCCATACCGATACTGACTGCCAAATCCGCCGGAGACAGGAATGCGGAAACAAGTTCTTCGCTATTGGCTTTGTAACCGTGGCAGAACTGAGTCTTAAACTCGGAAGAAATAGTATAGTACCAGTTCTTTAACGCTCTTAATCCTAACTTATTGTACAGACGGAACTGGTCGGTATTAATCAGGTAATCATGGAATTTATCCGACGGTGTGGATGTCATACCCAGTTTAGCCTCCAACTGATTTTCGAAAAGGACTTTCTCATTATCATTGTAATTGGCATAAAGCTGCAAGGTAGCCAGACCGGCAAAGTTACTTTCTCCTCCCTTGTACCAGTTCTCAGAAAGGTGGTTCTGGCTGATTTGCAAAGAACCGTTACCTCCGGTAACCCACCAGTTAGGACGGCTGATTTTCATTTTTGCCTTGCCTACATCGTTGCTCATTTCTTCCGGCTGGAAAAGATGGACAACAGATGCCTTCGGAGAAATCTTCGGTTTCACATCCCTACGGAAGACATCACGGCTCATGATACGGTTTTCCGTGGTGACAACCAATTCCGGATGATTGAGATAAAGAGCCATCAGTGCTTTATTGACCGATTGATTGGCACGCTCGGACTTCGTATATGCCAAAGTATCATAAGGAAGAAGTTCCGCTGTCAACTTTTTCAAGTTGTCGGGCAAAGAGTCAAACTGTACCGGTTTCCAATCCACCTTTGAATACTGCGCCATCGGAGCATAATAATAGGCTAACGGAGTAAACAGACGAAAATAGTCAGGATCGGACGGAATATAACGTTCCGGTACAGACGGGTCATTCAGGTAGTCCAACTGACCGATATACTTATTATATAAGATTGATACAGTGTCCAATTTAGGAGTTTCTCCGGACAGATTCAATTTAAGCATTAAATACTTCTGAAGTTCTGACGAAAGCGTGTCTGCCTTCACAATTTTCGCTTTTGCCACTACGGTAGAAGGTTGAGTGGCGGTCTGTGCTGAAAGCGATAAAGATAAAGTCGAGGTAAAAACTACGAATGATAATAACTCTCTTCTCATAATATTCCTAATTTGGTGCAAATCTACATTATTTTGTTTAGAAAACATAGGAATCTTTCAAAATTGCATTTTTTAATAAAATTGTAGAGGGGAAAGTCTGCATTCTTCCCCTTTTTTTTATAATTTTGCGCTTTTTAAGTTCGTAAGAAACTACTAAGTAAAAATAATTAAAACAGTTATAGCTGTGGGAGAAACAAAGTATATTTTCGTCACCGGTGGTGTTGCCTCTTCTTTAGGAAAAGGGATCATCTCATCCTCCATCGGTAAATTGCTGCAAGCAAGAGGTTACAATGTAACCATCCAGAAGTTTGACCCGTATATCAACATCGACCCGGGAACATTGAATCCTTATGAGCATGGAGAATGCTATGTGACCGTAGACGGCCATGAAGCCGATCTTGACCTGGGACACTACGAACGTTTCCTGGGTATTCAGACTACAAAGGCTAACAACATCACTACGGGACGTATCTACAAAAGTGTTATTGACAAAGAACGCCGTGGAGACTATCTGGGTAAGACGATTCAGGTGATTCCTCATATCACGGATGAAATCAAACGGAACGTAAAATTGCTCGGTAACAAATACAAGTTCGATTTTGTAATTACCGAAATCGGTGGTACGGTAGGTGATATCGAATCACTCCCCTACCTCGAAAGTATCCGCCAGTTGAAATGGGAGTTGGGTAAGAACGCTCTTTGCGTACACCTGACATATGTGCCTTATCTTGCCGCTGCCGGAGAGCTGAAAACCAAACCGACACAGCATTCTGTCAAGGAACTCCAGAGCGTAGGAATTCAGCCGGACGTATTGGTGCTTCGTGCCGAACACCCGCTGAGCGACGGACTCCGCAAAAAAGTAGCTCAATTCTGTAATGTGGATGACAAGGCTGTCGTGCAGTCTATCGACGCAGAAACAATTTATGAAGTACCTCTCCTGATGCAGGCACAGGGACTGGACAGCACAATCCTTGAAAAGATGGGGCTGCCCGTAGGAGAAACTCCGGGACTAGGTCCGTGGCGTAAATTCCTGGAACGCCGCCATGCTGCTGAAACGAAAGAACCCATCAACATCGCATTGGTAGGTAAATATGACTTGCAGGATGCTTACAAGTCAATCCGTGAAGCATTGTCACAGGCAGGTACTTACAACGACCGCAAAGTGGAGGTTCACTTTGTGAACAGCGAAAAACTGACAGATGAGAACGTAGCCGAAGCCTTGAAAGGCATGGCAGGCGTGATGATCGGTCCGGGATTCGGTCAGCGTGGTATCGACGGTAAGTTCGTTGCCATCAAATATACACGTACACATGATATACCGACTTTCGGTATCTGTCTGGGTATGCAATGTATCGCTATCGAATTTGCCCGCAACGTATTGGGATATGCCGATGCCGACTCACGCGAAATGGATGAAAAGACTCCGCACAACGTGATCGACATCATGGAGGAACAGAAAGCGATCACCAATATGGGAGGTACGATGCGTCTGGGCGCTTACGAATGTGTGCTTCAGAAAGGATCAAAAGCATACCTTGCTTACGGCGAAGAACATATTCAGGAACGTCACCGCCATCGCTATGAGTTCAACAATGACTATAAGGCTCAATACGAAGCTGCCGGTATGAAATGCGTGGGTATCAACCCCGAATCGGATCTGGTGGAAATCGTTGAGATCCCGGCATTGAAGTGGTTTATCGGCACTCAGTTCCATCCGGAATACAGCAGTACGGTATTGAACCCGCATCCGTTGTTTGTGGCTTTCGTGAAGGCAGCCATCGAGAACGAGAAGAATTGACAATTGACAGTTGGCAATTGACAATTTATTATTCAAAAATTTATAATTCATAATTAATAGGAATGGATAAAAACACCATTACAGGTCTCGTTTTAATAGGTATATTATTGGTAGGATTCAGTTATCTGAGCCGTCCAAGCGAGGAGCAGATAGCTGCGCAGAAGAAATACTACGATTCTATTGCCGTGGTGCAACAGCAGCAGGAAGCGCTGAAAGCAAAAACAGAAGCCGCACTCGCCAATGAAAACAAAGGTGCAGCGGCCGCAGCAGATTCTTCTGCCCTGTTTTTCAACGCGATGCATGGAACTGATTCCAAAGTAAGCATCCAGAACAGCGTAGCGGAAATCACTTTCACTACGAAAGGCGGACGGGTATATTCGGCTATGCTGAAAGAATACAAAGGACAGGACAAGACAAACCCTGTCGTACTGTTCGACGGTGATGATGCTACCATGAGTTTCAACTTCTACAACAAGCAAGGAGCCATCCAGACAAAGGACTATTACTTCGAAGCTGTCAATAAGACAGACAGCAGCGTAACTATGCGTCTGGCTGCGGACAACGCCAGCTACATCGATTTTATCTATACGCTGAAACCGAACAGCTACCTGATGAACTTTGAAATCAAAGCAACAGGCATGGAAGGCAAACTGGCCAGTACGGAGTATGTAGACATCGACTGGACACAGCGTGCACGCCAGCTGGAAAAGGGATTCACTTACGAAAACCGCCTCTCAGAGCTGACTTATAAGGTAAAAGGTGACAATGTAGATAATCTGTCGGCTGCCAAGGATGACGAAAAGGATCTGGGCAATACAGCGATAGACTGGGTAGCATTCAAAAACCAGTTCTTCTCTTCTGTATTCATTGCAGACCAGGACTTCAACAAGGTTTCTGTGAAGTCAAGAATGGAACAACAAGGAAGCGGATATATCAAGGATTATTCTGCAGAAATGAGTACCTTCTTCGATCCGAGCGGAAAACAACCGACAGAAATGTACTTCTACTTTGGCCCGAACCACTTCAAGACCTTGAAGGCACTGGACAAAGGACGTACAGAGAAATGGGAACTTAACAGACTGGTATATCTGGGCTGGCCGTTAATCCGCTGGATCAACCAGTTTATCACGATCAACGTATTCGACTGGCTGTCGGGCTGGGGCTTGAGCATGGGTATCGTACTGTTGATTCTGACAATTATGGTGAAGGTGGTAGTTTACCCTGCTACCTGGAAAACATACATGTCTTCTGCCAAGATGCGTGTATTGAAACCGAAAATCGACGAGATCAACAAGAAGTATCCGAAGCAGGAAGATGCGATGAAGAAACAGCAGGAGGTGATGAGCCTTTACAGCCAGTATGGCGTGAGCCCGATGGGCGGTTGTCTGCCAATGTTATTGCAGTTCCCGATCTTGATGGCATTGTTCATGTTCGTACCGAGCGCTATCGAGTTACGTCAGCAGAGCTTCTTGTGGGCGGACGACTTGTCCACTTACGACGCGTTCATCACATTCCCGTTCCATATCCCGTTCCTGGGCAACCATCTCAGCTTGTTCTGCTTGCTGATGACGGTAACCAACATCCTGAACACAAAGTATACAATGACGATGCAGGATACAGGAGCACAACCGCAAATGGCTGCGATGAAATGGATGATGTATCTGATGCCGATTATGTTCCTGTTCGTACTGAACGACTATCCTTCGGGATTGAACTATTATTATTTCGTGTCAACACTGATTAGTGTAGGAACCATGATTTTGTTGCGTAAAACTACAGACGAAACAAAATTACTGGCTATTCTGGAAGCTAAGAAAAAAGACCCGAAACAAATGAAAAAGACCGGATTTGCTGCACGCCTGGAAGCTATGCAAAAGCAACAGGAACAGTTACAGCAGCAAAAACAGAATAAACGATAAGAAATTATCCGAAGATATATTCTGAGAAAGCCGGGCAACCGAAAGGGGTTTGTCCGGCTTTCTTTCTCTAAAAAACAAACTTAATATGAAGACCAAATATACTTATAAACAAATCTGGACGATCGCCTACCCTATTCTGATCAGCCTGATTATGGAGCAGCTGATCGGCATGACGGACACGGCCTTTCTTGGACGTGTCGGGGAAATTGAATTAGGGGCATCCGCCATCGCCGGGGTTTACTACCTGGCTATTTTCATGATGGCATTCGGATTCAGCGTAGGAGCACAGATATTGATCGCCCGTCGCAACGGGGAAGGAAACTACAAGGAAATCGGACCGATTTTCTATCAGGGGATTTATTTCCTGGTAGTGGTTGCTGCGATTCTGTTTACACTTTCCATCGTATTCTCGCCATTTATTTTAAAGAATATCATTTCGTCCCCTCACATTTATGATGCTGCGGAAAGTTATATTCATTGGCGGGTGTACGGGTTCTTTTTCTCATTTGTCGGAGTGATGTTCCGTGCCTTCTTTGTCGGTACGACACAGACCAAGACGCTGACGCTGAACTCCATCGTGATGGTGCTTTCTAACGTGGTATTCAACTATATCCTGATTTTCGGTAAGTTCGGTTTCCCACAACTGGGCATTGCCGGTGCAGCCATCGGTTCATCCCTCACCGAGCTGGTATCGGTGATTTTCTTTATCATCTATACCTGGAAGCGGATCGACTGCAAGAAGTATGCACTGAATATCCTGCCGAAATTCCAAAGCCGGACATTGAAGCGGATTCTCAATGTCTCCGTGTGGACAATGATTCAGAACTTCGTTTCTTTATCTACCTGGTTTATGTTCTTCCTGTTCGTGGAACACCTGGGAGAACGGTCATTGGCTATCGCGAACATTATCCGGAATGTGTCGGGTATCCCGTTTATGATCGCCATGGCTTTTGCTGCAACCTGCGGATCTCTGGTCAGCAACCTTATCGGTGCGGGCGAAAAAGATTGTGTACGGGGAACCATCAATCAGCACATCCGTATCGGATATGTGTTCGTACTGCCGATATTGATATTCTTCTGTCTGTTTCCCGACCTGATTCTGCGCATATACACGGATATGCCCGATTTGAGGGATGCGTCCATCCCTTCTTTATGGGTGTTATGCGCAGCCTATGTAGTGCTGGTACCAGCCAATGTGTATTTCCAGTCGGTATCGGGAACAGGTAACACACGCACGGCACTGGCCATGGAACTTTGTGTACTGACAATTTATGTAGCTTACGCTACTTATTTTATTCTTTACCTTAAAATGGACATTGCGTTTGCCTGGACAACAGAAAGTGTGTATGGAATCTTTATCCTCCTCTTCTGCTACTGGTATATGAAGAAAGGAAACTGGCAGAAAAAGCAGATTTAAATCCTTTTTTCATTATCTTCGCAAGAAAATAAACATTTTTATAAAATATGAGACAAGCAAATCTATTTATGATGTCGGCAGCAATGTTGTTAGCTGCCTGCGGCGGAACAAAAGACGCGGGCAAAACGGATCAGGTGCTTATCGAAAAATCCGATATTAAGATCGAAGGGAAGCGTATGACGCCTGAAGCCCTTTGGGCAATGGGACGTATCGGAGGACTGGCGGTATCGCCCGACGGAAAGAAAATTGCGTATACGGTAGCATACTACAGTGTACCGGAGAACAAGAGTAATCGCGAAGTTTTCGTCATGAACGCGGACGGCAGCGATAACCGGCAAATCACCCGCACTCCTTATCAGGAGAATGAGGTGACCTGGATAAAAGGAGGATCGAAGCTGGCTTTCCTGAGCAACGACAACGGAAGCAGCCAACTATATGAAATGAATCCGGACGGTAGCGGCCGTAAACAACTGACCAACTACGACGGTGACATCGAGGGTTATTCTATCTCACCGGACGGCAAGAAACTACTGTTCATCTCGCAAGTGAAAACCAAAGAAAGCACTGCCGATAAATATCCGGATCTGCCGAAAGCTACAGGTATTATTGTCACCGACCTGATGTATAAGCACTGGGATGAATGGGTGACAACTGCTCCGCATCCTTTCGTGGCAGACTTTGACGGTAACGGTATTTCCAATATCGTGGATATACTGGAAGGAGAACCATACGAAAGTCCGATGAAACCTTGGGGCGGCATTGAGCAGCTGGCTTGGAATACGACTTCGGACAAAGTGGCTTATACCTGTCGCAAGAAAACAGGGCTGGAATATGCTGTTTCTACCAATTCGGATATTTATGTGTATGATCTGAATACAAAGAAAACGGATAATATCACCGAAGAAAACAAGGGGTATGACACCAATCCGCAATACTCTCCGGATGGCAAGTACATTGCATGGCAAAGCATGGAGCGCGATGGATACGAAGCTGATCTGAACCGTTTGTTTATCATGAATCTGGAAACCGGAGAGAAGCGTTTTGTCAGCAAAGCATTTGAGTCTAATGTGGATGCGTTTGTCTGGGGCAACGATGCCAAGACCATCTATTTTACAGGTGTATGGCACGGAGAAACTCAGATTTATTCTCTTGACCTGACGAATGATTCTGTAAAGGCGATTACTTCGGGTATGTATGATTATGAAGGGGTAGCACTCTTCGGTGACAAACTGATTGCCAAACGTCATTCGATGAGTATGGGTGATGAGATCTATGCGGTAGCATTGGATGGTTCTGCCACTCAACTGACACAGGAGAACAAGGAGATTTATGATCAGCTGGAAATGGGCAAGGTAGAAGGTCGCTGGATGAAAACGACGGATGGCAAGGATATGTTGACATGGGTGATCTATCCTCCCCAGTTCGATCCGAACAAGAAATATCCGACATTGCTGTTCTGTGAAGGTGGTCCTCAAAGTCCGGTAAGCCAGTTCTGGTCTTATCGCTGGAACTTCCAGATTATGGCTGCCAACGACTATATCATCGTAGCCCCGAACCGTCGCGGATTACCGGGATTCGGAGTGGAATGGAACGAACAGATCAGTGGTGATTATGGTGGTCAGTGTATGAAAGACTATTTCACTGCTATCGACGAGATGGCAAAAGAATCGTATGTAGATAAAGATCGTCTGGGATGTGTGGGCGCAAGTTTCGGAGGATTCTCCGTATATTGGTTAGCCGGTCATCACGACAAACGTTTCAAGGCATTTATCGCTCATGACGGAATCTTCAATATGGAAATGCAGTATCTGGAAACAGAAGAGAAATGGTTTGCCAACTGGGATATGGGCGGCGCGTACTGGGAAAAACAGAATCCGATAGCACAACGTACTTTCGCCAACTCCCCTCACCTCTTCGTGGAAAAATGGGATACTCCGATTCTCTGTATTCATGGAGAAAAAGATTTCCGTATTTTGGCTAATCAGGCTATGGCTGCATTTGATGCCGCTGTAATGCGTGGTGTACCTGCAGAGTTGCTGATTTATCCGGATGAAAACCACTGGGTACTGAAACCACAGAATGGCGTCTTGTGGCAACGCACTTTCTTTGAGTGGCTGGATAAGTGGCTGAAGGCTCCTGCAAAATAAATCTTTGATATAAGACAAATAATGAAGGCTCTGTTCTCAAATCAAATTGAGTTCAGAGCCTTCTGCATTACATCTAAAATCCGCTAGACTTTACTCATGATATATATTTTCGATTGCTACTATATACTTAGATAAGGTCTATGATTCAATCTAGACCTGTTTCATAATCCTTTTCAAATAGCTCAATCGGAGCCTCCATTAAAACAGTTTTTTCAGCACCTTTTTCGTCTGATAAATCAATTAATCCCATTTTTTGCTCCCTTAATTGTTCTCCAGTCCATCTGCCTTTTAAATGGTATTCTTCCCCTTTATTTACGGCCTTCAGTACCAAATAAAAAGTTAAGGTACATCGATATCCACATTCTTGTTTTGTTAACTCATAAGTTGAATAGGGAGGTATCTCATACTTTACATTTCCAATAGAACGTGATCCATTCTTTACTTTTAATGTTTCTCCAAAAATCAACGGAGTCTTCGCACCCGTTCCGTCTATAAAAAGCTTACCTCCAGCATCAATGAAAGGAACAGGAATCTTCAAATCCGCCAAATTTTCAGCATTAACAGGCAAAGAACCTTCAGTCAATACAAATAAAGAGTTCTCTTCCTCTTCCACATCCCATGCATATATCATTGGAAGAGGTTCATCTTTATCATTTACTTTATGTTGCAAGACTACTACAGGATATTCAACCCGCTCTACTACATCCGTTTCCTCCTGCACAAACTTATAGGAAACAACCTCTAATATCGCCGGAGTATTGGATGGAGAAGAAGACACATCATCCGAATCACTACTACAAGCTGCGAGTGCAGCACAGATACCTGCAAGAAAGAACATTTTTGTTTTCATAACGCTTAGTTTTAGTTGTGTTACAATAGTTTAGTTTAAGGCAAATGTATAATATTTATATCACTTATCAAAGCTTTACCGATAAAAAATAAAAAAAGGGAGAATTAATCTCCCTCCCAAATATTTTCGATTTCTACTATATACATTTTATGAAAACCTCCATGAGCATCGTCATACCATTTTTCCAAGGACTCTTTATCCAAGAAACATTCGGGTTTAATAGTATCTGTATAGAGCTTCTTGCATTCCAAACTTAGACGGGCTTGTTCGAAAAGCACATTCCCCTGTTCTGTGAAGACCGGCTTCAATCCGGTTGCTTTCACCTTATCCGTATCACGACCGGACTTTGAGCCACAGACCGCATGAATCTTCTTATTTGCTTCGCCCAAAAAAGAAAGTGTCAGATAATCACTTTTCTCGATGAACTCATACGTATATCGTTCGGGGCGGACAAAAACAAAAGCAACGGGCTTATTCCAAAGCCAGCCAATACCACCCCAACTGGCAGTCATTGTATTGAATTTCTCTTTGGTGCCGGCAGTAACCAACATCCATTCTTTGCCAATCGCCTCAAAGAAATTTTCTTTCAGGTCTTTTACTTCTAACTTCTTCATCTCTCAGTTTATTTTATAATTACTTTCTTTTACTCAGTTTTACGATTTCTCCCAGATAAGGGATTTCCACACGAATCTTTCTTTTCTTTGCTTCTGCCGCAAATACTTTAGGCGGATCATGCAAGGGTTCATCAGACAAATCAAATGTACCGTAGTGCATCGGAATGGTTATTCCTGCATGCATCTCTTCGGAGGCAGTCAGTGATTCATAAGGGGAAATATGATTGGGACGCATGAACCAACGGGGTTTATATGCACCAATACCCAACAAGGCATAGTCCGGAGCTCCGAACAGATCCGGGATTTCCCTAAAATGGGTAGAATACCCTGTGTCTCCGCTATAATAGAGAGAAACACCATTCCCCTGCAGCATGAAAGCTCCCCACAATCGCTGCCCTCCATCACGTACGGAACGTTTGCTCCAATGCTGTGCCGGCAAGAAAGTTATTTTCAGCCCTTCATCTTCCAGTTGCTGATACCAGCCGGCCTCGATCACTCTCATTTCCGGAAACCAGCTCTTTATCAGTTCTCCGGTTCCCAAACCGCAAAACAGTTTCATCTGCGGATTATTATTCAGCAAACGGGTGATACTTTGCTTGTCCAAATGATCAAAATGGTCATGACTGATAAGCAGGTAATCAATTTCTGTAAAAATGTCGGGATTGGCAGGAAACTCACTCTGTCGTTTCACAAAAGGGATATTGCCGAAAACCGGATCGAACATGATTCTTTTACCTGCCAGCTGAAGGAAGAAGGAATTATGTCCCAGCCATATTAAAGAATCTCCCACCACAGCATCCAGCGAACGAAGGTAACAGACTTTCGGGTCCCACTTCACCGTTTTCTTTTCTTTCCGCTGAGGATTGGGGGACAACCGCCATTTCAACACACTTCCCATACCGGGGCGGAAACGGTGCTGCCTGTTAAAAAAACGTCCGCGTACCATCGGATTTCCTCTCCAATAAGGATTGACGGTAGCCAAACGTTCGTTTCTCCTGAAACATATATGTTCACCCATTTTCTTTATCTATTGAATAAGTCCTCACAAACTTAATTAAAAATCTCGATTTACAAAGAGGGACAAACAAAAAATGTACCCCGGACACACTATCGGGGCACATTTCTCAGAAAAAGAATAAATATTATTCTTTTTTAATAGAACGATCTTATATTAAAAGCAATGCAGTCCATACAACGGCAACTGCCATCCGAGAGCTGACAAATTGATAATCACGATGACCAGTCCCAATACCCATAGGATAAACAGTGACCATTTCAAGCCGGTCCCCATCGGTGACCAATGGAACAACTGACGCATTATGGTGTACAGAAAAGCTCCTAATGGAATGGCAATGAGTGCAATTCCTGAAATGGTGCCAAGCAATGTCATCACAGGAGATATGGTAGCTATGGGCGTCCAGTCAATAGCCGGAAGCATTTCATAAAGCAGAGCTCCGCCACCAACAAGCGCAGCAATCACCGCAAACACAAGAGCTACTATCACCACAGCGAGCACGAACAATACCGGACAGCAAATGATGACAAGAGCTACCAGGAATATCTTAAGAATGATAGCGGCGATCGTCACAAATACATCTCCTACTTTCTGCAGAAAGGTACGCGGTTTGTCCGAGTTCACAAAGTTATTGACCCCGTCGGCAACCCGTTCAAATCCGTCCGTCACCGTTTTGCCTATATTTTCTATAGTTACCGCTTCGCCACGCATACTCAGTTTCTCAGCTGCCGTACGTGCTTCGGGAATGATAATCCATCCTATAATATAAAGGATAATCATCGGGCAATAGGGAACAAACAATAATACGATCATCAGGATACGCACCAGCGTGATATCCCAGTCAAAATAAGCAGCCAGTCCGGAAGCTACTCCTCCAAGCAACTTATTATCCGGATCACGGAACAGGCGACGGGCTGTAGTGGTCCGTGTATATCCCTGACCGGAAGAAGCTGTCTGTTCCTTCTTATGCGGTTCGGATTCGTCATCAGATACACCAAAATCTTCCGGCTTGCCTACCCGGGCAATTATTTCTTCCACATCGGCAATGGTAATGACTTGCTTCCCTGCGGACACTTTCTCGGCAAACAGCTCGGCAATACGAATCTCGATATCATTCACAATCTCTTCCGCCCCCTCCTGTTTGCGAAAAAAATGTTTCAGGTTGGCCAGATAGTCGTCCAGCAAGCGGTAGGCATCATCATCTATATGATAGACAGTTCCTCCCAAATTTACAGTCAATGTTTTTTTCATTATTATTTCTTCTTTATCGAATTATCTACTAGCAATATGATTCACGGTTTCGTTCAGTTCCTTCCAGGATATCTCAAGCTCGCCTAAAAAGGCCTCTCCTTTTTCTGTGAGCTTATAATACTTGCGAGGAGGTCCCTGCGTGGATTCTACCCATTCATAACTCAACAAATCGTCATTCTTCAAACGTGTCAGCAATGGATATAAGGTACCTTCCACCACAATCAGCTGCGCCTCTTTCAACTTCTGAATAATATCAGAAGCATAAGCCGGCTCTTTGTGCAGTAAAAGCATGATGCAATACTCTAACATGCCTTTTCTCATCTGAGATTTTACATTGTCTACATTCATTGTTATTTTTCTTTTTGACAGGACAAATATATGCATTACTTTAGTACCTTGCATTGCAAAGTACTATAATTTAATAATAATTAATTCATTAAGAAGTTTTCTCCTTATTATAAAAAGAAATAATAGCTATATTTGCAGCTCATAAAACCACAAAAAAGAAAATACGTATGTTTACTATTCGAAAAGCAGGGATAGATGATTGCGGTCTGATCAACCAAATGGCCGGTGAAGTATTTCCCGCCACTTACCAAGAGATCTTATCTCCCGAACAACTGGACTATATGATGGACTGGATGTACTCTCCCGAAAATATCCGGAAACAAATGGAAGAAGAAGGTCATGTTTATTTTATTGCGTATGAAGGGGATGAGCCCTGTGGCTATGTCTCCGTACAGCAACAGGAAGAGAATGTATTCCATCTGCAGAAAATCTATGTCCTCCCCCATTTTCAAGGCGCACACTGCGGTAGTTTTTTATTCAGAGAGGCTGTCAGATATATCAAGGAGGTGCATCCAGAACCTTGCTTAATGGAGCTTAACGTGAACCGTAACAACAAGGCTTTGCTGTTCTATGAACGGATGGGTATGAGAAAATTGCGGGAAGGGGATTTTCCGATTGGCAACGGGTACTATATGAATGATTATATCATGGGACTGGATATCTGAAAAGTAAGGTAACCATATACAAAATGCCCCGGAACGGATTGTTATTCAATCAATGTTCCGGGGCATTCGTTTATTTATTACCAAGCGGGCTTATTTCGCTACGCGTTCCAGCCATTTCAGCATGAAGATCATGGTAAACATTGAAATAGTACAAGCTACCACAAATACTGTCCATGTCATCCAGATAGGAATGGATTCATACAAAATAGCACCGATCACCAACAGCTGATTGCCAAGTGCAGTCGCACCTAACCAGCCTCCCTGCATAATACCCTGGTATTTCGGAGGAGCTACTTTAGACACAAATGAAATTCCCAACGGAGAAATATACAATTCAGCTACCGTCAAAATCAGATAAGTCAGCATCAACAAGAACGGAGTCACTTTCACCGGTGAAGTTCCTACAGCGATAATGTCCTTGTGCAAAGGCAGATTGGCAAAATAAGAACCGACAGCCATTACGATAAAGGCCAATGCGGCAATACCCATACCAATTGCAATCTTCTTAGGAGTAGAAGGCTCTTTTCCACGTCTGCGCTGGCTGGCAAAGATTGCCATAATCACAGGAGTCAGGAAAACAACAAAGAACGGATTCAACGACTGGAACAACTCAGCGGAAATAGGCATACCAAACAAGTTAAGGTCAGTGTATTCCTTTGCAAAGTATGTCAAAGTCAAACCATTCTGATGGAAAGAGAACCAGAAGAAGATAACAACTCCGAACACTGCGAACAGGGCATACATACGTTGTTTCACTTCCTGAATACTCATTTCTACAGTAGCCGAAGATGCTGAAGACGCAACGGCTTTCTTGCTGGGATCGGGGAAGTTTCTCTTATTCAGCAAATAGATAGTCAAAGAAATGACCATAGCAATGATAGCTACTCCAAATGCATAATGGAAACCTGTAGTAAAGACGTTCAGGTAATCGGATGCAAAAGCTGTATAATCCTGTACCGGAGCGTTGGAAGCTTTCTCTACCAACGTATGATAAGTTTCAGTAGCTTCGGGCGACAAAGTACCAGCCAAATGACCGTGACATAATGCAGGAAGATCAGCATCGTAATTATAACCGAAAGTAGACAACCACCAGTTACGTACACCTACTGCTGCAAACGGAGCAAAGATTGCACCGATATTAATGAACATATAAAACAAGGAGAAACCGGAGTCACGCATGCTGGCATATTGAGGATTATCGTACATCTGCCCTACCAGAGCTTGCAGATTTCCTTTAAATAATCCATTACCAAATGCAATCACAAACAAGCTGGCGCAAGTAATGACCAGATAAAAGGTCTTATTGTCTACCGGAGTCTTGGATGGAATAGCCAACAACAAGTATCCCACTGCCATCAGCACAATTCCCGTGAAAATAGTTCCTTTGTAGTTTCGTGTCTTATCGGCGATAATACCTCCAACCAAAGCAAGAATGTAAATGGAAAAATAGAAAGTTGAATAAATAAATCCCGCTTCTTTTCCATTCATTCCAAACTTAGCTTGCAAGAAAAGCACGAGGATCGCCATCATTGTATAGAAGCCAAAGCGTTCACCTAGATTGGCTAAAGCGGCTGCTATCAGTCCTTTAGGGTGTTTGTCAAACATAGATATAAATTTATTAATTAATGATTGATAATTTTTCTAATGACATATATTCTGCAAATATATACTTTTTTGGATTTATTCCTCAAATAAACGGCAAATTTCTGCCCTCGATTCGCGGATTAAATCACCCGGCGCAAGCTTTATCTGCAGCCCCCGTACACCGGCACTTACATAAATATACGGAAATTGCCGGCAGGTTTCATGAATATAAGTAGGAAAATGTTTCTTCATGCCAATAGGCGAACAGCCGCCCCGGATATATCCCGTCAGCGGAAGAAGTTCTTTCACCGGTATCAGATCACACTTTTTATTGCCGGAAGCCTTTGCTGCCAGCTTCAGATCGACTTCGTGCTCACCCGGAATGACGCAAACAAAATAACCGCTTTTGTCACCGTGAAGAACCAGTGTCTTAAATACCTGTTCTATATTCTCGCCTAAGCTGGCAGCTACATGAATGGCACTCAGATCGTTTTCGTCAACTTCATAAGGAATCAGTTCATAAGCTATTTTAGCTTTATCCAGCAGACGCGCCGCATTCGTTTTATTGATTTTCATCTTGTTGTTTCTTTTTAGTAAGCCGACACTTATACTTCAATATTAAAGTCCTAATTCCTCGCGAAGAAACTTAGGAGTATAACCTTTCTGGCTCTTCGCAACCTCTTCCGGTGTTCCGTAGCTAAGGAGTACTCCCCCGCCCTTACCACCTTCAGGTCCCATGTCTATGATATAATCCGCCATCTTGATAACGTCCAGGTTATGTTCGATTACAATGACGGTATTACCTTTGTCCACCAACTTATTAAGTACCCCCATCAATACACGGATATCCTCAAAGTGAAGTCCGGTAGTCGGTTCGTCAAGAATGTAAAGTGTTTTACCGGTATCGCGTTTGGACAATTCTGTCGCCAGTTTTACACGCTGGCTCTCTCCACCGGAAAGCGTAGTAGATGACTGGCCCAATTTGATATAGCCTAATCCGACGTCTTGCAGAACCTTAATTTTATTCAGAATCTGCGGCACATTCTCAAAGAATTCGACAGCACGGTTTATAGTCATATCAAGCACATCAGCAATAGACTTTCCCTTGAAACGTACTTCAAGCGTTTCGCGATTATACCGCTTGCCGTGGCAAACCTCACAAGGCACATACACATCCGGCAAGAAGTTCATTTCAATTGTCTTGTATCCATTTCCGGTACAGGCTTCACAACGACCGCCCGATACATTAAAAGAGAAGCGTCCGGGCTTGTAACCGCGAATCTTAGCTTCCGGAAGGCTTACGAACAAGTTACGGATATCGGAAAATACACCTGTATAAGTGGCCGGATTGGAACGGGGGGTACGACCAATCGGAGATTGATCCACGTCCACTACCTTATCTATGTTTTCCAGTCCTTCAATAGAATCGTATTCCAGAGGATCTTGCAAAGAACGATAGAATTTCTGTGAAAGAATCGGCTGCAAAGTCTCATTAATCAACGTCGATTTACCACTTCCGGATACTCCGGTCACACAAATCAACTTCCCTAATGGAAATTCAACATCTACATTTTTCAGATTATTTCCCTTCGCTCCTTTCAGCCAGATAGATTTTCCATTTCCTTTTCTTCGCTTGGCGGGTACTTCTATTTTCATCTCTCCGTTCAGATACTGCGAAGTCATCGTTTCGGTTTGAAGCATTTCTGACGGGGTTCCCGAGAAGACTACCTCCCCACCCAGACGACCGGCTTTAGGCCCCATATCAATCACATAATCGGCAGCCAGCATCATATCTTTATCGTGTTCAACAACGATAACCGAGTTTCCCATATCACGAAGCTCTTTCAACGAGCGGATCAAACGCAGATTGTCACGCTGGTGCAACCCGATACTCGGTTCATCCAGAATATAAAGCACATTCACCAATTGCGAGCCGATCTGTGTAGCCAGACGAATACGCTGACTTTCACCACCGGACAGGCTGACCGAGCTACGGTTCAATGCCAAATAATCCAATCCTACATCCAACAAGAATTTCAAACGCGTACGAATTTCTTTCAGAATCTCGGCTGCGATTTTCTTTTGTTTATCGGACAGAAATTGATCTACGTTCATCAACCAGTCATATAGCTCATTGATGTCCATATTGGCCAAGTCATTGATGTTCTTGTCATGAATACGGAAGTGCAATGCTTCTTTATTCAACCGGGCACCTTTACATTCCGGACAAACAGTGGTACGGGCAAACTGCTCCGCCCACTTCTGCGCGGTAGCAGAAGCATCCTTTTCCTGAAGCATCTGGATATATTTTACGACTCCTTCATAGGTTACAAAGTAATCAGAAGAAGTTCCTATCAGCGAACTCTTGATCTTGATCCGGTCGTCCGAACCATACAGTATTTCTTCAACCGCATCATCCGACAATTCCTTCACCGGAGTTTTTAAAGTGGCTTCATACTTCTCCAGCAAAGCACCGATCTGCCAAAAAATCATGGCATTCTTGTATTTTCCCAAAGGTGCTATCGCTCCTTCATAGATGGAAAGTTCACGGTCGGGAATCACTTTATCGACATCAATCTGATTGACCACGCCTAATCCTTTACATTTCGGGCACGCTCCCTGCGGAGAGTTGAACGAGAAGTTATGAGGAGCCGGTTCCCGATAAGACAGTCCGGTAACCGGACACATCAGGCGTTTACTGTAATGACGGACACTTTCTGTCTGCGCATCAAGAATCATCAATAAACCATCACCTTGGCGCATAGCAGTTGCCACACTCTGTTTCAGGCGTTTATCATCTTTCTCGGCTACTATCAGTTTATCAATGACTACCTCAATATCATGATTCTTGTAACGATCGAGTTTCATGCCGTGCGTCACTTCACGCAGTTCGCCGTCTATCCGTACATAGAGATATCCTTTCTTTCGCACCTGTTCGAAAAGTTCTTTGTAATGTCCCTTACGTGAGCGAACCAAGGGCGCGAGCAAGTATATTTTCTTTCCTTTATAATCTTTCAGAATTAAATCCAGAATCTGTTCTTCCGTATATTTCACCATCTCCTCTCCTGACAGGTACGAATAAGCAATACCTGCACGGGCATAGAGCAGACGAAGATAATCGTATATTTCCGTTGTTGTTCCCACGGTAGAACGGGGATTTTTATTCGTAGTTTTCTGTTCGATAGAGATAACCGGACTCAGCCCTGTTATTTTATCGACATCCGGACGTTCCAGATTCCCCAAAAAGTTGCGGGCATAGGCCGAAAAAGTCTCGATATAACGGCGCTGTCCCTCGGCAAATATCGTATCGAAAGCCAAGGAAGATTTACCACTACCACTCAATCCGGTAATCACTGTCAAACTGTTACGGGGAATTTCAGCATCAATATCTTTCAAATTGTGCACACGGGCACCATACACATTAATATATTCTGTTTCTTGCATATTCATATCCTTCATAAACGGTACAAAATTAATGTTTCCGCCCGAAATATGCTCCAAAAAAAGCACAATATTATTTTCTTAACTCAAATCTTATGAAGATATAGGGCATTATTCGTACCTTTGTTCCTTGATTTCAAGAACCAATAGTTATAAATTGATGAAACCGATAAGCCGAATATTCTTATTTTTGCTTTTTATAAGCGCCTCATACGCTATTAGTTATGCACAAGAGAACCAATCTTATTTCTTGCATACCATCGAAAAAGGACAGAGTTTATACTCCATTGCCAAGATGTATAATGTCACAACAAACGACATCATACGTCTGAATCCCGGATGTGATGAGAAAATTTATGCCGGGCAAGCCATAAAAATCCCTAAAGGAAAAGAAAGCCAGAAAGGGGAAACATTCCATACGATTCAAGCCGGAGAAACTTTATACAAACTGACTACCATTTATAATATATCTGCCAAAGCCATTTGTGAAGCCAATCCGGGATTAAGCGCCGAAAACTTCCGTATCGGTCAGGTTATTCTCATTCCGTTGGAACAAGAGCAGGAAACGGAAGCTACGCAAACACCGGCTGAAAAACCTGCTATACAGGGGCCTGTACAATCCAGATGCAAAGATATGCATAAGGTAAAACGCAAAGAAACCGTATTCAGCGTAAGCCGCGAATATGGAATCAGCGAACAGGAATTGATTGCAGCCAATCCCGAACTGAAAAAGGGAATGAAAAAGGGACAATACCTCTGTATCCCCTATCCCAGTGCAACCACCATGCAACCGACGGCTCCCAAAGAGGATCCGTACGCTATCCCACCCAGTAACAATGAGCTTTTCCGCAAGAGTAAAGAAGCCCCTCAGGCAATCTCTACTATCAAAGCGGCCCTGCTATTGCCTTTCCAGGAAGACAAACGTATGGTGGAATACTACGAAGGTTTCCTGATGGCGGTAGACAGCCTGAAACGTACGGGTACTTCTATTGATCTATATGTATATGACTGTGGAAAAGATGTTTCTACATTAAATACTATTCTGGCGAAAAATGAGATGAAGAACATGAATGTCATTTTCGGTCCGATGCACCAGCAACAGATCAAACCTTTATCTACTTTTGCAGAAAAGAATGATATACGACTGGTGATTCCTTTCTCTTCGAAAGGGGAAGAAGTATTTAATAATCCTGCCATCTACCAGATTAATACCCCGCAATCCTATTTATATTCGGAAGTATACGAACACTTTACCCGTCAATTCCCCAATGCTCATGTCATCTTTATTGAACCAACCAGCGAAGATAAAGAAAAAGCCGAGTTTATCAGCGGCATGAAACAAGAGCTGAAGAGCAAGGGAATGTCAATGAAAACCGTCAATGAAAACGCAACCAAGGATATGCTGAAGGAAGCTCTCCGCTCTGACAAAGACAATATTTTCATTCCGACTTCCGGCAAAAATGTCATGTTAATCAAGATTCTTCCTCAACTGATTCTACTGGTCAGAGATACTCCGGAGCAGAATATTCATCTGTTCGGTTATCCCGAATGGCAGACATATACCCGGGATCACCTGGAAAGTTTCTTTGAACTGGATACCTATTTCTATTCATCATTCTACACAAATACATTGTTTCCGGCTGCCATACAGTTCACCAACAATTATCACAAATGGTATAGCAAGGACTTGGTGAGTAAATTTCCAAGCTACGGAATGCTTGGTTTCGACACAGGCTTCTTCTTCCTGAAAGGCTTGTCACGCTATGGCTCAGAACTGGAAAACAATTTGCCGAAAATGAACCTGACTCCGATACAGACAGGATTCAAATTCGAACGTGTCAATAACTGGGGAGGATTCATTAATAAGAAAGTATTCTTTATCCGCTTTACGAAGAATTTTGAATTAGTAAAACTTGACTTCGAATAACACGAAAATGACAAAGATAAAATCACTTCTGATTGCCGCTTCCCTGATGATGGGATTTGCGCTTCCTGCCACCGCACAGATTGGCGAACCACGCCAGAACTTTTCTGTCGGATTTAATGGAGGTGTCAACTTAAACAGTGCTTCATTCACTCCTAAAATCAAACAGAACTCATTGATGGGTATTACCGGAGGTTTGACGGCACGCTACATTTCCGAAAAGTATTTTGCAATGATCTGTGGTGCGCAAGTAGAGTTAAATATCTCACAGCGCGGCTGGGATGAGTTATTCGAAATCATGGATGAAAATGGGCAGACCGTAGAAGATCCTACCCGCAAGTACACCCGAAAGATGACCTATCTCGACATTCCCTTCCTCGCACACTTGGCTTTCGGTAATGAAAAAGGACTGCAGTTCTTTATCAATGCAGGTCCTCAGATCGGCCTTCTGATCGGTGAATCTGAAAGCATGGAGAATATAGACATGAATACCCTGACAAACACACAAAAAGCTGTTTACGGGGATAAAATCCAAAACAAATTCGATTATGGTATAGCCGGAGGCGGCGGAATAGAATTCAGAACAAAGAAAGTCGGTAGTTTTCTGCTCGAAGGACGCTATTATTTTGCTCTGTCAGACTTTTACAGCACAACGAAGAAAGACTATTTCTCCCGTGCGGCTCATGGCACAATTACAGTGAAGCTTACTTATCTATTCGATTTAAAGAAATAAGAAGCAGTACCCAAAAAGATCAGGCGCGAATTTCGCTCGAACCTACGGTTTATATTTCCGTGAGTCTGCGAAATTCGCGCCTGTTTTTATTCTATCAGGAACTCCCAATGCGAGAGCTTCCCGCGCATTCTTATCGAAGTCTGTCTGCAGCCTTTACCATCACCTCGTCACGTCCGATAGCACGAATAGCCAGCACATTCAGAACGATAGACACCAATGGTAAGCAAAGCGCCCAACCAATACGGAACAGATTGGCATCGCTCTTCAATGCAAAATAGAAAGCAATGAAGGCAATATAATAGCCCACCAGCAACAAGCTATTGAAGATTGACATACGAATCTGCAACATTCGGTTCTTATACAGAAAAATAGTCGCAAAAGCTACCAGAGCGCTCAGCATCAGAATACCAAATATCCCCCAAGTAGACTGGAAAATTCCATTCACGTCTATCCCCAGTGCTTTAAAAGGATGTTCTCCTGTAGTGTCAATAAAATATCCCATCGGTAAACACATTGCTGTAATCAGCAACCCTGTTACAATCAATAAGTAAAAACTTTGAATTCGCTGAATCATAAGTATTCTATAGTAGTTAAGTTAAACAATAATAGCCAAGCAATAAGGAATAGGAAAATGCTTCCCGCTTACTACTTGACTATCAATTCTTTCGTTAGAAAATAAATTACTGAAGTTTTTCTTTCTCCTTAGCCGGATTTCTATAATAAATTTTCCCTTCGATGTATTCCTGTGTAGCAATCAAGTCAGGTTTCGGCAATTTCTCATAATAACGAGAAATTTCGATCTGTTCTCTATTCTCGAATACTTCTTCCAAATTATCGTTGTAAGAAGCAAACTCTGCTAATTTCTTAGAAAGATCGTTTTTAATTTCCACACTAATCTGGTTAGCACGCTTACCAATAATGGCAACAGTTTCATAAACATTCCCTGTGTCAGCACAGAGTTCCATCATGTCACGGGTTACCGTCGTAGCGGGAGCGTTCGTTTTTTTGTAGTCCATAAATCTATTTAAATTTAGTCTTTAATTACTTTCTGTGATTCATTGAATATTTTTTCAGCCTCTTTCAGGTATTTACTTTCCGGAAACTCGTTCTTGAAAGCATAATATTCATCTATCGTTTCACGGTAACGATCCATCTTCTTGTCTTCTACACTATAAATGGCCATTTCATGTCTGGCACGCAGAATCAATATGGAAAGTTCTTCGCGATAATCTGTATAAGGATAATCTTTCAGAGCATTCTGAGCTGTAATTACACAGGACTCATAGTTATTACCCAGATAGTTACCCAGATTATAATACAACTTTGCAGAATAGAGTTCTTTCAACACCAGTTTATCCTGCAAAGCAAAAATCATATCTTGTGCTTCCTGCTTCTTGGTACTGTTCGGGAAATATTCCATAAACATCTGCAGTTGCTGGATAGCCTGATAGGTGCTTGATTGATCCAAACGTGGTTCCGGAGTATCCAGGAACAGGGATTTACCTGCATGGAAACGTGCCAGTTCAGTGAAAGTACCACGGGGATAAGTGTTGAAATAGGTGATAAACGTCTGGGCGGCTGTCTGATAATCTTTCTGATTATAGTAACTCATACCCAACATATACAGAGACTCCTCCGCTTTATCGGTTCCCTTAAGGATTGTAATCAATTCGTTCAGCAAGGTAGCTGAGCGGTTATACTGCCCTTTAGCAAAATAGTTTTTGGCGGCCTCGTACTTATATTCGTAATCGGTACTTTTCAGCAATTTATTGTACTCTCCACACGATGTCAGAGAGGCTGCTGCGAGCAAAGTTATAATGATATTTTTCTTCATCCTTTTAAAAAATATTGCGCAAAGTTACTTATTCGCGGGGAATTAACCAATTAATCTATGTTTTTTAATACATAAAAGGCGTTAAACATCGACGAAAAGAGAAAAAACGACGTCGAACTGGAAGCTATAAACAGTCAATAATAAACGGTGAACGATCAACAAGCGCGCTATGTCATTGGTATACCAGCGCTACCGTTCTTCGTTCACCGTTCGCTTATGGTCCGCCGTCCGGTTACAGCTTGTACAAATCACTTGCCGCCAACAGGTCGACTTTCTTTTCTTTCAGTACTTCAATACATTTATCCATATTACTAGGACGAATCACGACGTTTGCCACGTTATTATTGGCAAACGAATACATATACTCAATAAAGACTCCTTCTGCCGACAAGAATCCCAGCACTTTTGCCAAAGCTCCCGGCACATTCGGACAGCTAATGCCGACCACATCTGTTATATTCACGGCAAAATGATTATCTTTCAATGCTTTATATGCTTTATCCGGATCGGATACAATTCCACGCAAAATGCCAAAATCAGCATTTTCGGCGATGCACAAGGCAGAAAGATTGATGTTCTCTTTTGCCAGCACTTCAGTCACTTCCGTCAAACGGCCGGACTTGTTTTCCAAAAAGATAGAAAGTTGTTTTGCTACCATTATCGTAAAGTTTTAATTAAGTAATAAGTATTAGGTAATAGGTAATAGCCACACGGGTTCTATGTTGCAGCTACGATAATACCTAATACTTATTACCTATTTTAAATTTTTCTGTTATCAATCACTCGTTTAGCTTTGCCCACGCTGCGTTCAATGCTACGCGGTTCTACCAGTTTCACATTGACTCCCAGTCCAAGTACGCTTTGGAGACGGCTTGCCAGTTTCTTTTTCAACGCTAGCATGCGGTTAATCTCATCCGAATAGAAATCCGGGCGCACTTCTACCTGAAGTTCCATCGTATCGGTATTGTTTTCACGACCCACTATCAACAAATAATGTGGTTCGAATTCTTCCATCTCAAGAATGACGGACTCGATCTGAGTCGGGAATACATTGACACCACGGATAATCAGCATATCGTCACTACGTCCCAGGATGCGGTCCATACGAACCAATGTACGCCCGCAGGAGCATTTATCATAATGCAAGGCCGTCAAGTCACGCGTACGATAACGAAGCAATGGCATTCCCTCCTTCGTCAGGTGTGTAAATACCAGCTCGCCCGTCTGTCCGGGTTCTACCGGCTGCAATGTATTCGGATCAATAATTTCCGGGAAATAATGATCCTCATTCAAGTGCGTACCATGCTGACATTCACATTCGTAACCGACACCCGGTCCGGCAATTTCGCTCAGTCCGTAGATATCATATGCTTTAATACCGAGTTTTTCTTCGATTTCATGACGCATATTCTCCGTCCAGGGCTCCGCACCCAAGGCTCCCACTTTCAGCTGGAATTCCTCCCGCGGATAGCCGGAATCTTTAATGGCATCCGCCAGATAAAGTGCATACGAAGGAGTACAGCAAAGAACCGTTGATCCAAAATCATGCATCAATGTAATCTGCTTTTCTGTATTACCACTGGACATCGGAATCACAGAAGCACCAATATTCTCAGCTCCGGCGTGTGCTCCCAGGCCACCCGTAAAAAGTCCGTAACCATAGGAAACCTGAAATATATCTGAGCGTCCTGCTCCATAAGCAGTAAAAGCACGCGATATACATTCTGCCCACGAAGAAAGGTCTTTGCGGGTATATCCCACTACCGTCGGCTTTCCGGTCGTTCCGGAAGAGGCATGAATACGCACGATCTGGCTCATCGGCACGGCACAAAGTCCGAAAGGATAATTATCTCTTAAATCATGTTTCGTGGTAAACGGCAGTTTCACGATATCGTCAATCGTATTGATATCATCGGGGGTGATACCCATTTCCTGCATTTTCTTCCGGTAAAAAGGCGTGTTGTGATAAACGTAATCCACAATTTTCTTGAGTCGTATGCTTTGAATCTTGCGAAGACTTTCGCGGTCCATACACTCAATGGTCTCATTCCAAATCATGTTCTCTTGGTATTATTAGTTGTATGAATCTGTTTCATGATATTAATATGTTGCAAAGTAAAGGATTTATTTGGAAAAATGATTTGTTATCTCAATTATTTTGCCGAATATTGCTCCACTTTTTAGGATTTAACTATGAATTTTGAACTAACATCAGCTTACAAACCTACCGGGGATCAACCGGAAGCGATCGCCCAGCTTACTGAGGGGGTACTTCAAGGAGTTCCCGCACAGACTTTATTGGGGGTTACCGGATCGGGAAAAACGTTCACCATCGCCAATGTAATCGCCAACATCAACAAGCCTACGTTGATATTGAGCCACAACAAGACATTGGCTGCGCAGCTATACAGCGAGTTCAAGGGATTCTTCCCCAATAACGCCGTAGAATATTACGTTTCATATTACGACTACTATCAGCCGGAAGCCTATCTGCCAAATTCAGATACATATATAGAAAAGGATCTCGCCATCAATGACGAGATTGACAAGTTACGTCTCGCCGCTACCTCCTCCCTGCTTTCAGGCCGGAAAGATGTGGTAGTCGTTTCCTCAGTCTCCTGTATTTACGGTATGGGGAACCCGTCGGATTTCTATAAAAATGTAATCGAAATTGAACGGGGACGGATGCTCGACCGTAATGTTTTCCTGCGCCGTCTTGTGGACAGCCTGTATGTCCGTAATGATATCGATTTGAATCGTGGCAATTTCCGCGTTAAAGGAGATACGGTCGACATTTTCCTTGCGTACTCGGACACTCTGCTTCGTGTCACTTTCTGGGGAGACGAGATTGATGGTATAGAAGAAGTGGACCCGATTACCGGTGTGACTACCGCTCCTTTCGAAGCCTATAAGATCTATCCCGCCAATTTATTTATGACCACCAAGGAAGCCACTCTTCGTGCCATCCACGAAATAGAGGACGACTTGACCAAACAAGTAGCGTTCTTCGAATCTATCGGCAAAGAATATGAAGCGAAACGATTGTACGAGCGGGTTACGTATGACATGGAAATGATCCGGGAATTAGGGCACTGTTCCGGCATTGAGAATTATTCCCGTTATTTCGACGGTCGCGCTGCCGGCACCCGTCCTTATTGCCTTCTCGATTTCTTCCCGGATGACTTTTTGCTGGTTATTGACGAAAGTCATGTAAGCGTGCCGCAGGTTCGCGCCATGTATGGAGGCGACCGTGCCCGTAAAATCAATCTGGTAGAATACGGATTCCGACTGCCTGCCGCAATGGACAACCGCCCTCTGAAATTTGAAGAATTTGAGGAGATGACCAAACAAGTGATTTACGTCAGTGCTACCCCGGCAGAATATGAGCTGATACAATCGGAAGGAATCGTTGTAGAACAAGTGATCCGCCCTACCGGTCTGCTTGATCCTGTTATTGAAGTACGCCCGAGTCTCAATCAAATTGACGACCTGATGGAAGAAATTCAGCTGCGCATCGAAAAAGAAGAACGGGTACTTGTCACGACACTTACGAAACGTATGGCGGAAGAGCTGGCAGAATACCTTCTCAACAATAATGTGAGATGTAACTATATCCATAGCGATGTAGATACATTAGAACGTGTGAAGATCATGGATGACTTGAGACAAGGCGTTTACGACGTACTTATCGGTGTCAATCTGCTTCGTGAAGGTCTTGACCTTCCGGAAGTATCCCTTGTCGCTATTCTCGATGCCGATAAGGAAGGATTCCTCCGTTCGCATCGCTCATTGACCCAGACTGCAGGCCGTGCTGCCCGTAATGTAAACGGAAAAGTAATCATGTATGCAGATAAAATAACAGACAGTATGCGGCTTACGATTGATGAAACGAACCGTCGACGCGAGAAACAGCTCGCTTACAATGAAGCGAACGGCATCACCCCACAACAAATCAAGAAGGCCAGAAACTTATCTGTATTTGGCAGTCCAAGTTCCGAAGCCGATGAGTTGCTGAAAGAAAAACACGCTTATGTGGAACCTTCTTCACCTAACATCGCAGCCGACCCAATCGTACAATACATGAGCAAAGCTCAAATGGAAAAGAGCATAGAGCGTACCCGCAAATTAATGCAGGAGGCCGCCAAAAAGCTGGAATTTATTGAAGCTGCCCAATATCGGAACGAGCTGCTGAAACTGGAAGATTTGATGAAAGAAAAGTGGGGATAAACGGCTTATAAACATCAATAAATCTATAAGAAACCCGTGCTTTTGCTAATTAGTGTTATAAAAACACCTATTTAAGAGAAATAATTTGCAGATTTCGCAAAAGCCCGTATCTTTGCATTGTGTTTTTCATAGTATTAGATTTAAGGTTAACAAAGGTTGGAGCAAGGCGTTGCTCCTTTTTTTATGCCCATACCCCATCTTAGCATCTTCCGATCCTACAAAAATACCCCTTGAAATCTTATCAAAGGGCATTTTTTATCTACACTCTATCTATAATTAAAGCGCTTTTTCAATAGCCTGTTTAATGAGTGCTTCCATAATATCATATCCTTCTCCTGTAGGATGTACCCCATCTTTCGTATATTGAGGATTCAAGGCCTTGTTATCGCCCACCACCATTGGCTGATAATAATTCACAAACGGAATTTTATTAGCTTTGGCGTAAGCTTCTATGCGGGCATTCAATGACTGAATCTTTTGAGGAGCATCTTTAATCTCCCGTCTCCACGGAAATTCAGCTGCCGGCAATACTGAAGTCAGAATCACTTTGATTTTATTTGCCTTCGCCAGTTCTGCCATAGATGCAATATTTCCGAATGTATAATCTTCATTATAAGCACCTGTATTTTCGGCTACATCATTTGTTCCTGCATTAATGACAACCAATGCCGGAGAAAGATTGATCACATCTTCCCTAAAACGAAGCAAGAACTGATAGGACGTCTGGCCACTGATACCACGACCGATATATCCATTCGTTTTGAAGAAATCAGGATGTGTCCTCACCCATCCTTCCGTAATGGAATTGCCCATAAAGACCACTCTTTTTTCCTTCTTTACAGGTTGTGCAAGTGCCGCATTCTCTGTCGCATAACGCTTGTAATTAGCGAACTCATGTTTCTGTGCATAGGTCTCTCCTACTGAGAAACTCAAACAAACGATGGCCAATAACATCCATTGACCCAGTCTTTTCTTTTTCATATACGTAGTATAAAGATTAGTAATTCAAATTGGTTGCAAAGATAAAAAAACTCTTTATATGAACGATCAAATACCGAATATCCGTTAAGCGGAAAGGGAAAATTCTTAATCTATGTTATATAACATAAGATTTTCCTTGGTTAATTTGCTAAGTTCACAGAAGTCCGTATCTTTGCAATGTGTTTTTCATAGTATTAGATTTAAGGTTAACAAAGGTTGGAGCAAGGCGTTGCTCCTTTTTTTATGCCTATACGCTTGGTTTCCTAAAAAAGAATGGTATTTTTGTGAATCATAATACCCTAAAAAAACACTGTCATGAAAAAGCTCATTACCCTTTTCTTTATAAGCATACTTAGCCTTCAGGTTTATTGTTCCGCACAAGAAATATTAAAAGTGGATTATCCGGCCATCAAAGAGTATGTGACTAATCACAACACGGAGTTCCAAAAGCTCATGCAACGTTTTGAAGAGAATGATACCTTACTCACCCGGCAAGATCATGTCATGCTATATTACGGATATTCATTCACACCAGCTTACAAAGGAAGTATGGATGATTTTCAGGATTTCCGAAAGTTGATTAAAGAAGAAAAGTATGAAGATGCTTATAATATCGGCAAAGAACTACTAAAAAAGAATCCGGTGTCTCTCCAATTACTATATAATATGTACGGAATAGCCGGTTTGCTCCAGAAAGACATCCGGGAAATAAAACACTATTCAAAGAGATACGCAGCCTTGCTTACTATGATTGCGCTTACAGGTGACGGTACAAGCGAAGAGACAGCATTTAAGGTTATCTGCGTAAATGACGAATACCAACTGCTGAATATGTTATTCAAGATGGAGAACATGAAAGGTCAATCGCTAGTCAATAAATGTGATCTGATAGAGTTTGATAAATGCCAGTACTATGAAGGAAATCAAATGTATTTCGACATTAGCCGTTCCCTTGATTATATGAGTGAATTATTCGGAAAATGAAAAAAAAGCTATTCTATATCACACTGATAATTGCCATACTTTGTGTTATCAGTATCTTTATCTGCGACTGGACCATCAAGAAGAATGCAGTCTCCTGCATCTATACTGAAATCAGTGATATTCCTGCAAACAATGTAGGTCTGCTTCTCGGCACCTCTCCCAAGCTAAAAAGCGGGAATAACAATTTATATTTTGACTATCGCATTGATGCGGCGGTTGAATTGTACAAGGCAGGCAAAATTAATTATATTCTTATCAGTGGAGATAATCGCAAAGAAGAGTATAACGAACCGGAAGAAATGAAGAAAGCGCTTATGCAAAAAGGTGTTCCTGAAAAGTCTATCTATTTAGATTATGCCGGTTTTCGTACCCTTGACTCTGTTGTGCGTGCTAAAGAAGTATTCGGTCAGACCCGTCTGACCATCATTTCTCAACGATTTCACAATGAGCGGGCTATTTATCTTGCCGAAAAGAATGGGATTACCGCCATCGGTTTTAATGCCAGGGATGTAGACGTCTATGCAGGATTGAAAACCAATATCAGAGAATTATTTGCAAGGGTCAAGATGTTTATCGATTTAGCGATAGATAAGCAACCGCATTTCCTGGGAGAAAAGTACAAACTGCCATCCGGCAAATAAGAAAATATCAAAGACAAAAAGTTATTGAAAAATTTATGGAACAACAACCTCAACTCAATGATCACAACAAACAGGAGTACCCTCCTATGCATACAGCAGAGCATTTACTAAATGCCACTATGGTAAAAACTTTCGGTTGCCCTCGCTCAAGAAATGCCCATATAGAAAGGAAAAACTCAATTACTATTGTACATTTATAAAGCATCACTAATAATCAACTAGTTATGAACAATATGTTAAATACTCATAATAAAATCGAGTTTCCACCAATGCACACAGCAGAACATATTTTAAATCAGACAATGATTAGAATGTTTGGCTGTGAAAGGTCAAAAACAAACCATATTGAGAAAAAGAAAAGCAAATGCGATTATATTTTATCCAATGCTCCCACCCCTAATGAGATTTTGGAAATTGAAAATCGAGTTAATGAAATTATATCGCAAAACCTACCTGTCAAAATTTCTTTAGTAGACAAAAAAGACGTTCCTTATTGCGTCGACTTAAGCAAACTACCAGAAGATGCAAGTCAAATATTAAGACTTGTATATGTAGGAGATTACGATATTTGCGCTTGTATTGGATTACACGTAAGCAATACCTCTGAAATTGGGAAGTTTAAAATCATTAGCAGTGATTATGCAGAAGGTAAGTTTAGAATTAGATTTAAACTTGAGAATTGTCCATTCATAGAGACTAGACAATAGAGTAATCATCTTAACATCCATTTAAACATTTAACACATATATTACTTTTACCACCTTCTTCATATACACAAAAAAGCCAACTACCATTTCTGATAGTTGGCTATAAATTTAAAAATTAAAATTCTAGCGAATGGAACGCCTTCAGTCCTATCGGACTTCGGCTCTTTCAAATCTTAAACTCATCACAGAGCATCAGACATTTTCCTAAAAGACGTTTTTACGAATAATCAGAAACTTTCTCGCATATTTTTCATTTTCATCTATCACGTTATCATCTTCTTATTACCAATAGCTTCATTTCGCAGTTTAACTACCTCGTTTAGCAATTCCTTTAATATATCATTAACATAATACATATCAATACATACATCAGTATATACTTCTTCTGGTAGTTGCATATCTTTTATCTTATAACCTTTGCCTTTATACCCTACATGAAGAAGACTATTTTTATCATCACCCTGTATTAACATGGATTTATCTCGTTTATTGGTTGGATGAATCCATTGACATCCTTCTTTATAGATACTAGTTATGCCATGATATTTTTCTTCTAATTTGGATAAGAGAAAATTCGCAGTAAGTGGGTTTCCTTCAAATTTTAGTTTATTAATACTCATTCCCCTATCATAATAATCAAAGAACGTTTGCTTATTCTTCATTATGATGCAAGCATATACTAATAGGCAAATATCAACCTGCGCTCTTATTAATTGTATAGAACAAATTACATTTTTGGCATTGCATAATAATGTGAAACCATCATATACATGATGGGAAGAAAGCACAATCCCCATGATGAAAGATGTATATCTATTCTTCTCTAAATCATCTGTAAATGTCTCCTTTACTATATCACAAAACCAATAACCAATATTTTTAAACTCCATAATAAATAATTCTAAATAAAAAAGGCTAGCCTAAGCTAGCCTAAAATGTATTAAAACCCTAGTAAGCCTTTTAGAGCTTCTTTCTCGTCCTCACTAAGAGAAGAAATTAAATTACTCGCTTTAGCCTTTCTCATTTCAGAAGCAAGTGCTTCACCTGAATTGATAACTACATTCAAGTTAGCTATATAAGTTTCATATCTTCCAATATAAGTCTTACATTTAGCAATAACTTGTTCTGGAGTTTCTCCATCTGAAACAAATAAACCAACACCAAAGGTTTTACTCAATTTACTACGATCGTTAGACACTAGAGCTTCAAGTACATTTGCAGAATCTAAAGAATTTGACATAATATAAAGGTTTTAAATTATGCCAGCACTACTACTGGCTATTCAGACTATAGTGCCTTATCTTTAAATTCGATGCAAAACTACTACAATATTTTGAATGCACAACAAAAAGCCTGCAATACTAAATAAAACTACAGTATAAAATTTTCAATACTTCAAACTATTTATAAATGAGCAACCTTAAACTATATTAATAGTATGAGTTTAGCTAATCCATAGAAGTATCCATATACACTTACTGATAGAATAGAAGCTAGTATTACTCCCAAAACTATTACTCCTATAATAAATACCCACATTAGAAGGATAAACCACCAACTCTTACATATCTCATTAGCGTTCTTCTCCATATTATAATATGTATTAGGGAAGACTTGTATATTCTCAAGTAACATTTATCTACTGCATCCTTCTTTTCTGGCTTCATTCTATCTACTATACTTTGAGCTTCTTCTAATGTCATATCACCTGTATCTGTATCTCTTAAATTATATCTCATACATTGAATTGCTTCATTATCTGAATCTAGGTTATCTATTAGCACTTTAATTGCTTTAGTCTGTTTCGTAGTAAGAAAGATGTTATTCATTATAGATTAATTTGAAAATTGGTATTGCTAATCTCTTTAAATCAAAAACAGCAAATGAGGAATCTCAAATGCTGTTTTCTAATATACGAAAGAGTACTAATAATTTCAGTATGTACTCTTTATTTTTTAAGTTGATGTCAGTTGCTCATGTAATCAACTATTTTCCTAAAGACATCACCTGCCATTAATCCACCACTAGCAGGCAAACCAATCTTATTAATGGATACGATGATACTATACTTAGGATTATCAGCAGGGAAATAGCCACAAAACTGTACTGCATACATATCCATAGTACTATTCTCACTAGTAGATAATGAAGTAGTTCCCTGCATACCTGCAACTACTACTTTATCAGACTTAGCAGGTTGTCCCAAGCCATCAGTACATTAAATACTAGAGCTTCCTTCAAACTGTCAATACTAGCCTTACTTGCTATTTGTGGATTAATAACTACTACACTATCCTTATATAGTTGAGGCTGTATCATCTTCCCATTATTGGCGATAGCATTATAGAAAGTAAGCATTTGAATAGGTGCCATTCGTTGGTTGTATCCAATACTAAACCATGCAAAAGCAGTCTTAGTCCAATTACTATCTTTTGGAGTTGCAAAGTATGCAGGTTTCAAATTGGCTATACCTATAATACTATCTGGTTTACCATAATCCATTGTAAGCCCCCGATAAAGTACCCGTTGTCTTTGTATCTTTAAGTCTCGATCTTTGCCAGAAAAAAGACTATGCAAAAAATGAGTAAAGAAGAATTCATTGAAATCCTGTCTCGTCAACAGCG
>NZ_JAMOKH010000037.1:0-66454 GCF_023656585.1 Bacteroides sp. B1-V-101
TCGAACGATAGAAATCGCCAAGAAGTTCAAGCTGATAAGGACTAAAGGTCATGTCACTCTTTTTCATCTTTTATTCATTTTAGTTGATACTTATAGTAGTCAACCAAATCCAGGGTAAGACAACCGTATGGTCCGATTAGATCGACAGTAGAAGCGGGGGCAATTGACCTGTTATTTCAGAAAGAAAGAGAGAAAGAAAGAATTTATCAGCCAATAATACACACGGGGGATCAGTTATTAATGACTGATTTAGCAATTATTAAGCGCTGACACATCGGAAGATAATATACTGTATATCAAGATATAACATTTAATAAAAGATACGTAATACGATTCAGCAGAGTGAGAGCAAACACTTGCTCTCACTCTGCTGCCATTGGATCTCTAACTGCTAAAACATCGATGAATAAAGGGATACAGACGAACTGTTAGAGCATGAGAGCAAAACGGCTATCAAATCACTGTGGAAAAATAAATATAGACGGCTATCATATTAAGCAAAAAACGGTCAAAAAGAGCAGGAAATAAATGATAGTACATAAGATACCTATTCCGATCCCCGTGATTTTTGTTTTAACTGTAATATCAACAGAATCTATTTGATTGATTTTGAACAACTTTCTTTCTACCACAAAGAATACTGTAGAGTACAAAAGTGGAAGAATATAAAAGACTACTGGATTTAACTCTATAAAAATGGCATAAAACGGAAACATAGCTCTAAAAAAGACCATAAACACCAATGCCTGCGTTAAAATCCAATATATCTTTTTATTTTTCCAATAACTGATTCCTGTCAGTATAACAATTATCCAGAAAAATGCCGGACAAAATACATTCTCTTTGTACTTACAAAAATCAGCAAGTCCCCCATACAGTGCATCAGCTTCGGCCATAGAATACAAAGTACGATAGTCATGAATCTCCAAACAGAGAAAAATGATTCCTGCAATAATCTCTATAAAAGGAATCAATTTTAGTATATTCTTTTTAACTGGAGACCGCTCTTTCATGTATCAAATTATTTTTCAAACAAATATAGTTTTTATTAATTGAAAAAACAAATACATAATTATCAGATACAGGCAAATAAAGATTGGGCATTCCCGAGCAAAATCCACCTTCAGTTGTTATTCAAAGACAAGGATATTTTATACTCTAAAAAGTCAATGTCATGGAAAAAAACATTTTTAAGTTAGATAATGAACAGCTCAAAGCAATTGTATGCTCATTTCGGGATAAAACAGAAGAAGGGTTAAAAACGGAAAATGCAGAGATACAATGCATTCCTACTTTCATTGCTCCAAAAACAACCCATATTAAAGGAAAGTCACTGGTACTTGACCTGGGAGGAACCAATTATCGGGTGGCAATCGTAGATTTCGACAGGGAAACGCCAGCCGTTCACCCGAACAATGGCTGGAAAAAAGATATGTCAATTATGAAGTCCGTCGGATATACCCGCGAAGAGTTATTCAAAGAATTGGCCGATATGATTATAGGAATCAAACGTGAGGAAGAAATGCCTATCGGTTATTGTTTTTCTTATCCGGCCGAGTCCGTACCGGGTGGAGACGCCAAACTGTTACGCTGGACAAAAGGAGTAGATATTAAAGAAATGGTTGGAGAATTTATCGGAAAACCTTTACTCGACTATCTGAATGAAAGAAACAAAATTAAGTTTACAGGCATCAAGGTAGTAAACGATACTATAGCCAGTTTATTCGCAGGTCTCACAGACAATAGTTATGATGCATATATCGGTCTCATCGTAGGGACAGGAACCAATATGGCAACTTTTATCCCTGCCGATAAAATTGAAAAACTGGATCAGTCATGCAATGCACATGGATTGATTCCTGTCAATCTGGAATCAGGCAATTTCCATCCGCCCTTTCTGACCGCGGTAGATGATACCGTTGACGCTATTTCCGGTAATCCGGGAAAGCAACGTTTTGAGAAAGCGGTATCCGGTATGTATCTGGGAGACATACTGAAAACAGCCTTTCCGCTGGAAGAGTTTGAAGAGAAATTCGACGCACAGAAACTGACTTCCATTATGAATTACCCAGACATCTACAAGGATGTATATGTACAGGTAGCACAATGGATTTATGGCAGATCCGCACAATTGGTTGCCGCCTCACTTACGGGGCTTATCATGTTACTGAAATCCTATAATAAAGATATACGAAAAGTTTGCCTGGTAGCCGAAGGCAGTCTTTTCTGGAGTGAAAACAGGAAGGATAAAAACTATAACATTCTCGTTATGGAAAAACTGAGAGAACTACTTCATTTATTCGGCCTGGAAGATATTGAAGTGGATATAAAAAGTATGAATAACGCAAACCTGATAGGGACAGGCATTGCGGCATTATCATAGTTTACTCCTGATGCTGTCGGCATCCGCACAATTCTATGAAGCATTTTAATGTAGCGGATTCATCAGTAAACTTTTCTTAAAGTTTATGATGAATCACGACTACATTTAAAAAATCATAGACAAACACAAAGACTGGTAAAACCAAGTCATAAAACCGATGTTGCTACAACCGTGTTTACCTCATTTAAAGAAATGTCCGCCCGATATTATTTATTATAAGGAACCACACTTAAACTATAATTACCATCAGGCAACAAATCCGAATCAAATTCTATTTCAATATCTTTAGACTCTCCTTTCAACAATGTGAAATAATTATCGTTCATCAGAGCAGGTAATATACGCTCACCATCAGAAGAGCGAATAGCCTGTACGTGAATAGCAAAAGCGACTGATGATCCTACATTTTCAATCTTTGCTTTAATCACTTTCTTACCATTACTATCTACTAAGCTCGATGTTGTACGCAATTTGGCTTTCGGCAAATTATTCAATGCTTTATAGTCTCCCGGTTTATTGGAACGCCAATAAAAGTTATCAGAAAGCAGTTGCCCGTTTTCATCGTTCAGTTCCAACTTGATGAAATGCACAGGAGTCAAATCCGTTGGCTTCTTTTTTCTACCATATAATTCAAATTCATAAAGTGAATATCCCCACATAGTAGCCTGTTTCAACCCTTGCATTTTCACATAACGAGTACGAACAGGTTTTATCTTAATCTCTTCGACACCGCCTTTAGAGTCCTCATTGATATAAATTTCTTTCCAGTTTATTGCATCATCCGAAATCAACAGTTTATAAGCTTTTGCATGAGCAGCCTCCCAGTTCAATATGACAGAGGCTATTTCAGTAGGTTCACCCAGATCAACATAAATCCATTCTTCATCACGGGGTTCACTCGCCCAACGACTGCCATCACTGGCATCAATCGCGGCACTTGGCTCTCCGGCATCTGCCGAAATGGAGGAAGCAACCGCTTTCTTACCGAAAGCAAGGTTGTCTGTTGTAAAATTCAGATGGAAACAATAGGAATCCTTATTAGCGGCGGCATCCAAAACTACAGACTGGCTGTAACGCCCCATTTCTTTCCCATCCAGATTATAGACTTTACCTGTAGCCGTAAGTCCTTTCTGCTCTTTCAAAGTGGTATTGATCACTTTTACACTATTATCAGCATAACTCCACTGAATATGAACCGGTTCACACGCCTTTCTGATTCCCCAGTAAGCCCCCGTCAAGTCATAATAATAATCATAGGTTTGCCATACCAATGAAGGATAAGCCGACTGCCCCATCCAAGTCAATATGCCGGAAGCATCTTCCCAAATATGATGTTGAAAGCCTTCGTACATCGCTTTATTCACCTCAACATTCACTAATTGAGCTTTCCGGCAAAAATCTTCAATACCTTTCGCTTTACCATAATTGAACTCTACGGTAGAGAAATATTTGTCGGGACTGGCGTTCCCCGCCGAATTGCCAAAGAAATGCTTGTCCCACATTTCATTACGTGGCCACCAATCTTTTTCGGGCATAAATTTCTTAAAGCTATCGAAAGTAGTAAAGACAGCTGTACCTATTTCTGTACGGAATCCCCATCCTTTGGTTATATTGGCACCATATCCATAAGGGGCTTTGGTAAAATACCAGTTAGGATGAGAGTTAGTCCAAGGTCCACTCCCGGAAAGGCCGTCACTATGGGAATTGGCATGATAGGCCCGATCACCCCCATCGTATGTTCTAACGTCTTCCTCCAGCCACTTATTAAGAGGCGGTAACGGATACCCCTCATTATCACCACACCACACTGCAATACAAGCATGATTACGCAAACGCTTGATCTTTTCCACTGCATTCATATTGAAAGCAAAAACATCATCCGGAAGATTCGAATTTGAATTTAACCAGAAGTCGTCCCACACCATAATGCCGTATTTATCGCAAGCTTCATAAAACTCATCATCCGTAACCGAACCGATCCAATTGCGTATCATATTAAAATGCATCTCATTGTGAAGTTTCAATTTAAGATCATATTCTTCACCCCGACAACGCAACATATATTCGCTCATTCCCCAGTTTCCTCCTTTTACATAAACAGGTTCACCATTTATTTTAAGATGAAGCACACCGTCAACCAGCTCGGAACCGTATTCACGAATACCAAATGTAATATTCTGTTTATCAGAAGCCTTACCATTCACCATATAAGTCAGTTCGCAGGTATAAAGATTTGGCTGTCCGTAACCATTAGGCCACCACAAAGCAGGATTCTGAATTATAAATTGACTGAACTTGCTATCATCCAGAAGAAAAGTCCGCTGTTTGCCTGCCTCAATTACCAAATCTTCGGTAAATTCAATGTTGCCCGGCTGAATGATACCTTTCAACACTCCTTTCTGCTCTATATCTGTATGATTCCGTAGTTCCAACTGCAAGCTTAAAACCGCTTTGTTTTTAGAAGGAACTTTCGAACGTATCCAAGGATCGACGATAGACACTTCGCCGGTTTTTGTCAAATAGACGTCGTCAGTAATACCAGTCAAAAGACCGGGAACATAAGGCATCCAATCCCAGCCGGCACATGACATATAAGTAGGACTTGCATAATTGGGAACCGGAGTGCCTACCCAATGCACAAGGACGGCAAGCACATTCTTACCGTTTTTTGACAGCAAATCAGTTATATCGAAATTCCCCCGATGCATAAATCCATCAAGCAACCCGAGACGCGTCCCATTAAAGAATATTTCTCCTTTACGGTTAACCCCTTCAAAATTTAGCCATACCCTTTCTCCGTTTTCCACCTCCGGCGAATTAAACTCTGTACGATACCAGAAGTTACGGTCATATTTTGCTTTATCGACTTTATACGCATTATCAGCAAAATTCGGATCAGGCTCCAGTCCTTCTAATACATACGAACCAAACACCGTTCCCGGCACAGTTGCTTTGACCCAATCCCTCGTGTCATATCGGGTAGTCATCATATCAGAAGGATGCTCAACTTCTGCCTGAGCTTTCACTTTCCATATCGTCAGATTTCCATCACTATTCAATGAAATTTTTACTTTTTGTGCATGAACGGTGATACCAGTAAATAATAAAACAAGTAACAGTGTAGTCTTCCAAATATTCATATCTTCTATTTCTTTTTCACATTACAGATCAGTATATGAACGATTAATCGCTCATATACCCCTAAAAAAGAAATCAGATAGTCATATTATTATATTTTGTATTCCTCTATCTTCCTGTACAAAGTGGTAAGACCGATCTTCAGCAAGCGGGCAGTTTCCGTCTTGTTGCCTTTCGTATATTCCAGGACGCGGGCAATATGCCTTCGTTCCATAGCAGCCAGTTCAAAACTACCGATATTATCATCCGAACATTCATAATGAGTATTCTGAATCTCCAACGGAAGATCGCACACATCCAGATGCCCGCCTTCGCAGACAATCAGACTCCGTTCTATCACATTCCGCAATTCACGGATATTTCCTTTCCAGGGTTGCTGTTCCAACGCATGAAGAAAAGCAGGAGTCATCTCATTGACCGTATACGAAAGTTTCTCGGAAAAGCTCTTTGCAAAGGCAGTGGCAAGAATTCTGATATCACCGGTACGTTCGCGAAGTGCCGGCAGATGTACCTGAAATACCGAAAGACGATAAAACAGGTCTTCACGGAAACGTCCCGCTTTGATTTCCTCTGTCAGATTACGGTTGGTAGCAGCAATAATACGAACATTCACGTGCGTCGGTTTCGTATCTCCTATCTTTATATATTCGCCTGTTTCGAGAATACGCAGCAATTTGGCCTGTAGTTCAAAAGCCATTTCTCCGATTTCATCCAAAAAGATCGTACCGTTGTTGGCTTCTTCGAAGAGTCCTTTCTTGTCCTTCAAAGCTCCGGTGAAGGACCCGGCTTTATGCCCGAACATTTCACTCTCCAGCAGTTCCTTACTGAAAGACGAACAGTTCACGGCAACAAAGCTCTGTTTGCTCCGCTTACTATTATAATGTATGGCTTGTGCAAATACTTCTTTTCCGGTCCCCGTTTCTCCGGTCAACAACACCGGAACATCAGTCACCGAAACCTTCTGTGCCAGCATAACAGCTTCTTTCAGCACTTTCGATTCTCCCAGAATGGAATCAAAAGAATATAGCTGACTGACTTTCTTTTCCAGTTTCTCTAACCGGACATTCATCTTAGCCTTCTCAACGGCACGACTGATCAGAGGGATAATCTTATTATTATCGTCCCCTTTGGTTATATAATCAAATGCACCGTTCTTGATTGCCTGCACTCCGTCGGGTATATTACCGTGAGCGGTAAGAAGAATGACTTCCACATTCGGAGCTGTCTTTTTAATGTTCAACACCAGATCGACCCCGTTTCCATCGGGAAGAAAGACATCACACAAAGCCACATCCGGCTGTTGAATTTCCAACTGCCTGATAGCTGCCTTGCAATCACCTGCCTGACACACCTCATAACCCTCCAGTCCGAGCATACGAGCCAACAGGCTACGAATCTGAACCTCATCGTCAATGATAAGAATTTTACTCATAATTAATTTATAAAAAATGAAGAAAGACAAACAGGGTGCGCAAATATAAGTCTTTTTTCTATGATCCGAGAACAATTCTCCCTACTTTATTGTTATTTCCATAGGAAACTATTTACGCAACAAACTTATGAAGATCATTATTATTGGAGGCGTTGCCGGAGGAGCTACCACTGCTGCCCGGATCAGACGCACAAACGAAGCAGCTGAAATCATCCTTTTAGAAAAAGGAAAGTATATCTCTTATGCCAATTG
Organism: Bacteroides sp. B1-V-101; assembly: GCF_023656585.1. Taxonomy (NCBI): domain Bacteria; kingdom Pseudomonadati; phylum Bacteroidota; class Bacteroidia; order Bacteroidales; family Bacteroidaceae; genus Bacteroides; species Bacteroides sp. B1-V-101. Next base: position 7,206 of record NZ_JAMOKH010000037.1, read on the forward strand.
CGGACTGCCGTATTACATCGGAGGCGTGATCAAAGAACGGGAAAAACTGTTTGTACAGACGCCCGAAGCATTTTCTACGCGCTTTCGTGTAGACGTACGAACTGAAAATGAAGTAATCTTCATCGACCGGAAGAGAAAAACAGTAACGGTAAGACAAAGTAGCGGAGACACTTACGAGGAAAGCTACGACAAATTACTGATATCGACCGGAGCCTCCCCTGTACGTCCTCCCCTGCCGGGAATCGACCTGAACGGAATCTTCACACTCAGGAATGTAGCCGACACAGACCGAATCAAAGAATATATCAACAGTCATGCTCCCCGAAAGGCTGTTGTCATCGGAGCCGGATTTATCGGGCTGGAAATGGCAGAGAACCTGCACGCACAAGGAGCTAAAGTTTCTATTGTGGAAATGGGCAATCAAGTGATGGCTCCCATCGACTTCTCCATGGCATCCCTTGTACACCAGCATTTGATGGACAAAGGAGTGAACCTGTATCTGGAGCAGGCAGTAGCCTCTTTCGAAAGAGACGGAAAAGGATTGAAAGTCATCTTCAAGAACGGACAGTCCATCTCTGCCGACATCGTTATACTTTCCATCGGCGTACGTCCGGAAACGACACTGGCACGTGCCGCAGAGCTGAAGATCGGCGAAGCCGGAGGAATCGCCGTCAACGACTACCTGCAAACGTCGGACGAATCGATTTACGCCATCGGTGACGCTATCGAATTCCGCCACCCGATCACCGGAAAACCGTGGCTCAATTACCTTGCTGGTCCCGCCAATCGTCAGGGACGAATTGTCGCAGACAACATTCAGGGAGCACACATCCCTTATGAAGGAGCCATCGGAACTTCCATTGCAAAAGTATTCGACATGACTGTTGCTTCTACCGGATTACCCGGCAAACGATTGCGGCAGGCAGAAATCAATTATATGTCTTCGACCATCCATCCGTCCTCTCACGCAGGATATTACCCGGATGCCATGCCGATGAGTATTAAAATCACTTTCGACCCGAAGACAGGTAAACTGTACGGCGGACAGATCGTCGGCTATGACGGTGTAGACAAACGAATTGACGAAATCGCGCTTGTCATCAAGCATGAAGGTACGATCTATGATCTGATGAAAGTGGAGCAGGCTTACGCCCCTCCGTTCTCTTCTGCCAAAGATCCGGTAGCCGTTGCAGGATACGTAGCCGAAAACATCATAACTGGGAAAGTACAACCCGTCTATTGGAGACAGTTGAGGGATATCGAGATGGAAAACAATTTCCTGCTGGATGTACGTACTCCTGACGAATTCTCGCTCAATACACTGCCGGGTGCAGTGAACATTCCGCTGGACGAACTGCGTGACCGGCTGGATGAACTGCCGAAAGACAAGATGATCTATACATTCTGTGCCGTCGGCCTCAGAGGATACCTTGCTTATCGCATTCTGGTACAGCATGGATTTGAAAAGGTACGCAACCTTTCCGGAGGATTGAAAACATACCACGCTGCCGCAGCACCCATCATTCTGAGGGAAGAAAGTGAGAACGAAGCGAATGAAGTACCAGTACAACCGAACGCAAGCATACAACAATCGGCAGATGCGCAACCTCAAAAGACAGTTTCACCAGTTGAAGCAGTGAAGACAATCCGTGTAGACGCTTGTGGACTGCAATGTCCGGGTCCGATTCTGAAAATGAAAAAGACAATGGATTCGCTGGTTTCCGGCGACCGGGTAGAAATTACCTCAACCGATCCGGGATTCCCGCGTGATGCTGCCGCATGGTGCAACTCGACAGGAAATCAGTTGATTTCCAAAGAGGCGGCAGGAGGAAAATCTGTAGTAGTGATCGAAAAGGGCGAACCTAAATCCTGCAATATTGTTACCTCCTGTGAAGGCAAAGGAAAAACTTTCATCATGTTCAGTGATGATTTAGACAAAGCTTTAGCTACCTTTGTGCTCGCTAATGGCGCAGCTGCCACCGGACAAAAGGTAACGATCTTTTTCACCTTCTGGGGACTGAACGTTATCAAGAAGCTGCACAAGCCAAACGTCGAAAAAGATATCTTTGGAAAAATGTTCGGAATGATGCTCCCTTCCAGCTCCCGAAAGCTGAAACTCTCTAAAATGAGCATGGGAGGAATAGGAGGAAAAATGATGCGGTACATCATGAACCGGAAAGGAATCGACTCTCTGGAGTCCTTACGCCAACAAGCTCTGGAGAACGGTGTGGAATTTATCGCCTGCCAAATGTCCATGGACGTCATGGGAGTGAAACAGGAAGAACTTCTGGACGAAGTGACAATAGGCGGAGTAGCAACATACATGGAACGGGCGGATAATGCAAATATCAACCTGTTTATATAGAAAAAGAACAAACAAAAAAACAAGTAGCATATGAAGACAATATGTGTAATGCGCGATGTATTCAAAGCAATGGCAAGATTTGAAGATGCATTTGAAAAAGTGTATCAGGTATCATTAAATGAAGCGATGATATTATGTGCCCTGCAAGAAGCCTCGCCCAATAATATGACGGCCACGAGCCTGTCCAAACGAACGGAGCTGACACCCTCGCACGCTTCAAAGATGCTCCGGATTCTGGAAGAAAAAGAACTGATTGTCAGAACACTCGGAGAAGAGGACCGGAGACTGATGCAGTTCCATCTCAGTCAGAGCGGTAAAAAACTAGTCCGACAATTAGCACTTGAAAAAGTGGAAATACCGGAATTACTGAAACCGCTATTCGAATCGGTAGATTCCTAAATCAAGCAGCCCGATATATGTAATATCGGCTTGCAGAAGAATAAAACGGTGAACCGCCTGTTCATATATTACAGGTTGTTCACCGTTTCTCGTTTCGTCATTCTTCAAGCCACCCTCTAAGAAGAGACATCACTTTCTGCTTCTGATCTTCGGACATTGTACCGATGCGCGCAAGATGACTGCCTCCCGGCTCTACAAAGACATGAATATTCTTTTTATTCTTCAGCCATGTTACTCCGGCAGCTGTCCAGGGATCATTCTGACCATAGATAAAAATCATCTTCGGATCGTTCTTCTTCAAGAACCGCACAATCTTATTGCTCAGTGTCTTATCGAATTTCATCTTCCGCATATCTTCCGGCAACATCAGTCTTCTCAGATAATCCTTGCTGGTCTTTATAGAAAGGTAAGGTTTAAAAGGAGCGATATCGTATCCATAATACCCCAATTCGCGGGCAGCCTGCACGAAGAAAGAAAGAGTCGGGCTGTCTACTATAAAATAAGAAGGTCCGCTGATTGCCAGCAAATGATCCAGCAGTGTATCGTCAGAAGCCGAGGTTTCCGGTATACTACGGATATCCGTTCCCCATTGCCAGATAGAGAAAGAGTATTCCAGCACACAGAAATCGTATATTTCTTCCAGAGGAGCGCGGAATGTATAGTTCTTTTCAGTACACATTTTTTCAAAACGGGGCAACAAACGGGCCTTTCGCTTCAATACTTCCAACTGGAAATCTTCTATTTTTTTCCTATCGGCTTCCGTACCTACCCGGCGGAGGAAAGGTTCGTGCCGGCCATCTTCACGCGCATAACAAAGAGGAGCAACATAAGGCACGGAAACATCCACATCGTCGGGGAAGAAAACACGGTATAATAAGGAGGTCTGCCCACCCTTGCTGATCCCCGTACTGATCCATTTGCCAGGATATAAAGTCTTGAAAGCGGTTGTCACGGCATGCAAATCCTCGGCAGAATTTTCTGCGGTCAGGTATTGCCAGTCGCACGGTTCGGGAGTGGATTCCAGAAAGTAGCGGTGCTCCACAAAGATCATATTGGCATCGAACAATTCAGAAAGTTCTTCCCGATAAGTGGGGCGCAAAGCATACCCTGCCCCATATCCTTCAGTAACAATCACTGTGGGACGGTCATAACCGACGTGCCCCACAATCACCCGCTGGCGGAAACTTCCCTTTTCGGGATGTCGATGATCCAGCGGCTGAGTCAGGTACATTACATACTTTTCCGGGAAGCGGCTGGTGTCGAGCGACTTTATTCCGCTGACGGACTTATTTTTTTCGATCTTCTGAATAAACGATTCCTGCGCCGACAATGAGACGGGCGCAGCTGCGATCAGCAGCACGATTGAGAACCATACGAAAAGAGGTATCCGAATGTGTTTCATAAGCATTTGAGTGTTAATTTTCTCGCAAAGATAATCATTTGCACGAACCTTTTTACACATTTCTTGTTGTTTGTAACAAAAGCCCCAAGGTACCAGGGCGTGATTTTTATATAACCTAAACATTATAAAAGATATGAAGAAATTAATTCCTATTTTATTGGCGGTCTTTGCACTCGCTTCTTGCGAAAAAGACCCGGACATGGGTAAGCTGGATGACAATTATCTGGTATACACTAACTACGACAAGCAAGCCAACTTCAAAGACTTCAGCACATTCTATCTGGCTGACAAAATCTTGGTTATCTCTGACAGCAAAGAACCGGAATATCTCGAAGGAGAAGGTGCTGAGCAAATTCTGGCTGCTTATACAGAAAATATGGAAGCAAAAGGTTATCAACCGGCTGCCGATAAAGAAAGTGCCGATCTTGGTATTCAGGTAAGCTACATCGCAAGTACTTATTATTTCACCAACTATTCTCAACCCGAATGGTGGTGGGGATATCCCGGCTATTGGGGACCTAGCTACTGGGGTAACTGGGGTGGATGGTACTATCCATACGCTGTGACCTACAGCTATAGCACCAACTCATTCATTACAGAAATGGTGAACCTGAAAGCAGATGAAGGTGAAGGCAAAAAACTTCCTGTAATCTGGACAAGCTATCTGACTGGATTTGAAACAGGCTCTAAAGCTATCAACCGCACTCTTGCTATTGAAGCAGTGAACCAGTCATTCACTCAGTCACCTTATCTTACTAACAAATAAACAACTACAACTGTTATGAAAACAAGAAAGAATATATATTTCAAGGTAGTGGCGCTAGCAGCCATTGCCATCGCCTTTGCCATGCCGGCTAAGGCACAGCTATCAGACAATGGATATGCTAATATAGACTGGCAGTTCAATGTTCCATTGAGCAACAATTTTGCAGACAAAGCCAGCGGTTGGGGTATGAACTTTGAAGGTGGTTATTTCGTTACTCCTAACCTGGGTCTGGGTCTTTTCCTGAACTATCACAGCAACCACGAGTATATTCCTCGCGAAACATTCAAGATGGGTGCAGGTGACGTTACAACTGATCAGCAACACACAATGTTCCAGTTGCCTTTCGGTGCTGCCGCCCGCTACCAATGGAATCGCGGTGGAGCCGTACAACCTTATGTCAGTGCAAAATTAGGTGCTGAATATGCTAAGATCCGTTCCAACTTCAATATGTTGGAAGCCAGAGAAAACAGCTGGGGATTCTACGCTTCTCCTGAAGTAGGTGTCAATGTATTCCCTTGGGTTTACGGACCGGGTCTGCACTTTGCTCTGTACTACAGCTATGGTACCAATAAAGCTGATGTACTGCATTACAGTGTAGACGGACTGAACAACTTCGGTTTCCGCGTGGGTGTTTCATTCTAACCCGAGCAACTACTTGATTTTACATTAATAAGCAAGAGCCCCTCTACTTCGGCAGAGGGGCTCTTCATTTTTTATTTGCTTTGAATCGCTTTATAGATCGCATCCTGTATCTGTTCGCGAATTTCCAGACGGCTTAACTTCCGGTTGGTTACGTCCGGATAAATCCGGTTGCTCAGAAATACATAAACCAAGCCATTGTCAGGGTCTACCCAGGCACACGTTCCGGTAAACCCGGTATGACCGTATACTTTTGCCGGTGTATGCTTTCCGCAAGGGCTCTTTTCCGGATTAAGGGTATCCGGTTTGTCAAATCCAAGTCCGCGACGGCTGATTTTGGAAACTTCCGTTGTAAACAACTGGCAGGTTTCCTTGCTTAAATAACGCTGTCCGTTCAACTCACCACCGTTCAGCAACATCTGATAAACCTGTGCCACTTCACGTGCATTCGAGAACAATCCGGCATTTCCCGAAACGCCTCCCTGGAAAGCGGCAGCCTCATCATGCACAAATCCCTGAAGGGTAGTCTTACGCAAGAAGCGGTCGACAGAAGAAGGTATGACTTCCGATTTCGGGAAGCGTCGCAAAGGAAGGTATCCTGTACGTTCCAGTCCCATCGGTTCATAAAATTCACGTTGCAAGTAGGCATCCATCGGCATTCCCGCAAGTTTCTCAACCAAAAGACGCAACAGGATAAAACCGACATCGCTGTATCGGTAAGTTTTAGGTTTCATCGGTGCGTCTGCAATCTTCTTCTCCATTTCCTTGAAGAAAGAAGGATTCAGCCACAGACTATCACAGATTTGCAAGGTGTAATCTCCGGTTTTAACCTTTGAAACATATTCCTTTTTAAATGCAAAATTAGGATTCGCCCATGTGGAAGTTCCCAACTGCAACGGATGCCGTGCATCTTTGCGGGACATAAACAGTCTGCCTTCATAACTATCTTCATCGATGGCTTCCCGATAAAAAGCAATTCCGGGCGGCAAGCCGGATTGATGGTAAAGCAGTTCCTGAATGGTTATGTCTTTCTTGTTAGTACGCTGGAGGAAAGGCAGATAGTCTGCAATTCTGTCCGTCAGATTAAAACGTCCCTTATCGTAAAGTTTCATTAAAGCAAGCACCGTACCAGTAGTCTTGGAGAGTGAAGCCAAGTCATAGATATCGGTCGGCTGCACACGTGCGCTTCCCGTTCCGGTGTGAGTGCCGAATGTCTTGTCTACCATCACATGCCCCTCTTTCATCACGATCACCTGGCAACCGGGATAAGCTCCCTGACGTATACCGTCCAAAGCGATCGAATCAATTCGTTGCAGGGCGACAGAAGAAAGCCCATGTTCTTCCGGAATAAAATGCAAAGGTGTTTTCGGAGTAATCGTGACGCCGTCTCCTGCCTGAAAAAGTTCTCCAAGGCTGGCCGATAATCTTCCGTCCGCCGTAGCTTTGGCAAAGAGCACATCCGCCACCTGCCGCTGCACATCTTCATTAGGGCTGTGTCCCAGCACCACTGCCGAGGCACGGGCAACCGCACGCTGTATCTGCAACATCATCTTACCCTGCGTAAAGAAAGCATAGATGACCGGAGTTTCAGTAGTAAATTTACCGAAGAAGGTCTGATAAGGTGACAGCTTCTGTTCACTTACGGAGACAATAATTCGTTTATAGGCAGCCAATGAGTCCCGTAACCGCTGATTCGCCTCTTCCGTCATACCGGGACGAAGGCGGAAACGTGACAAAGAAGTGTATTTCGACAACTGTTCCGCCAACGCATTGGTTTCACCCGCGTCACCGACTTCGAGCAATGCCATCGTTTCTTTTTGATTCGTATGCAAAGGGAGAACATGATTTTCATTATTCAGCACAGTAATCGCAGCCAAATTCAACCGGCGGATTAAATCACGTGTCTGAGGAGTATTGATCCGTTGTCCCAAACCAGACAGTTGAACAAACGGTTTCTTTTTTAGTCCGAGTACATATTTATAAGTCAATACCTTGCGGCATTTCTCTTCAATATCTTCGCGTGTCAAGTCTCCCTTATCAATGGCATCGAGTACAGCGGCTATCTCCTCCTTCAGGTTCCGGGGAGCCAGTACCATATCATTCCCTGCCTTCAGTGCCTGCAGACTGACATTTCCATTCCCCGAAACACCTTTCATGGCAAGTGCATCCGTGAAGATCAGTCCTTTGAAAGCAAATTCTTCTGTCAGCAAATCGTATACGATATTACGGGATAAAGAAGAAGGAAGTCCGCCTATCGGTTCAATAACCGGCACTTGCAGGTGTCCGACCATCATACCGCTCAATCCGGCACGGATCGCTTCTCTAAAAGGATGGAGCTCTACACTGTCCAGACGTTCGCGAGTGAAGGGAAGTACCGGAAGTGTTTTGTGCGAGTCTACATCCGTATCACCATGTCCGGGGAAGTGCTTGCAGACGGAAAGTACGCCTCCGCTTTCCAGGCCGGAAGCATAAGCTACTACCTTATCCGCCACCTGCACGGGGTCTTCACCAAAGGAACGGGTATTGATGACCGGATTCTTAGGGTTGATATTCACATCCGCCACCGGAGCAAAGTTGACTTGTACACCTAACTGTGCACATTGGCGTGCCATCTCGCGACCGTATTCATAGATTAATTTATTATCCTGAATACATCCGAGCACCATATTTCGGGGAAAGACAGGAGTACCACGCAGACGCATTGCCAGCCCCCATTCTCCGTCAAAAGTGATCATTAACGGTAACTTTGCCATGCGCTGGGCTCGATTAGTCAGTTCCGCCTGGGTCTGCATCTTCCCACCGGAAAACAGCAGTCCGCCGACTTTATAGGTATCGACGGCATCCTTCAGCAGTATCTGGTTGTGCTTGGTATCTACCGGAGCAATCGTATATATAAACAACTGACCGACTTTCTCTTTAAGCGTCAGCTTATTCATAATGGAGTCTACCCATTGTCGACAACGGACATCTTGTTTAGCTTTATAAAGTAGTAAAGGTTCTACGGGAGTATCTATTGCTTCTCCCCTGGCCTTGACAGGGAGAAATAGCAGGATAGCCAGTATATATGTTAGTAATCTCATTTTTTATTCAAAGTCAAATCTAGTCGTCCAACATAAATTCCATTCTTTCCGGTGTGCATAACGGGGACATTTTTCCCGTCTATGTTCAGATAATTCTTGGGGCTTTCCATAAAGGTATGAGAATGCCCACCCAAAATAACATCGATATTACGGGTGTTGGCTACCAGCTTCTCATCCATCTGAATACCCAAATGTGACAGGCATACAATGACATCGCATCCTTCTTCTTTCAGTTGTGCGGCAATGTCATTGGATACGGCGATCGGGTCTTTATAGATTACCCCTTCGCATTTATTAGCCTGTATCAGTCCTTCCGGCTTCGCTCCCAACCCGAAAACTCCGATCTTCAAGCCGAAACGATCCAGAATGACATAGGGCTTTACGATATCTTTGAGTACTGTGGCATCAAGATCATAGTTGGCACATACTACCGGAAACTTGGCTAATTTAAATAGACGAGCCATGTTGTCCAAACCGAAATCGAACTCGTGGTTACCGATTGTCATTGCATCGTATCCCATTTCATTCATCAGGGTGACTTCTACTTCACCTTTAAACATATTATAATAAGGAGTGCCTTGCGAGATATCGCCACAGTCGAACAGCAGTACATCCGAATTTTCTTTGCGGAACTGCTGCAGGAAACTTGCCCGACGGACAAATCCACCCTGACCGTAGTTCCGGTCGCCTTCCTGAGTCATAGGTTCAATCCGGCTGTGTACATCACTGGTTTGCAGTATGATTAGTTTTTTTGTTTCTTGGGCTGTTGCCAATGCAGGTAGTAAAAGGAGGAAAAGCATCAGCCACTTTCCGGTTCTTCCTTTGAATATATTCAAGACGGAAGTTATATGATTATGAGTTGTCATAGGATACTGAGATTTCATTGTAAACCTTGGTTATTTATTCTCTTTTCATTTTTTTATTTCCGGTCGGATGCCGGAACAACGGTGATACGTCCATCCAGTTTAGAGGTAATCTTCTTGCCTGCAGCTGTCTGTTGCCTTACGTAGTCGAGGAACAGTCCGCGCAATGTCAATCCATCCGGACATTCACGCTTATCCGCATTGATAAAGGGAGTGAGTCCGTCGTTTCCGTCCGCCAGATAGTCAATGGTAGCTACGGTATAGTCTTTGTCATCTTCGATCTCTTTTTCCTGTACGGTTGCTTTCAGAAGTTTTCCGTCTTTTGTTATTTCCAGATGTGCTCCGCTCAGTCCTTCACCGTGCAAAGAAGCTATGACTTCCATCAGTCTTTTTATTTCCGTACCTTTCATCGTCAGTACGCAGAGAGAATTTTCAAAAGGAAGTATTTCGAAAACAGCATCGACTGTGATATTACCCTGTGGAAGTATGTTGCGCAAACCGCCCATATTCATGATTCCAATATCGGCAGGATGCTTCAGTACACGCTCTGCAGAGAGTCGTAGCACTTCGGCGACCAGGTTGGAAAGCAAGCTCTCAGGACGTCCTTTGTCCATCGTCATCTCGCTGACGCCAATCACCTCATACATCATCTTATCTATTTTTTCTTTGTAGGGTTTAAGCAGGGCGGCAGCCTTTTCGTCGGGATGAGCATCCCAGGTTGAATCCATACAAATCCGGGTTCCTTCTATCTGGGCAACTTCATAATTTGCCTGAACTTCACGGGTAGATTGGCAGGAAGTGAATAGGATTAGTCCTGTCAGAATAGCTCCCGAAGTATACTTTACGTAATTTCGTTTCATCTTCTTTCTTTTGTTTATGCTACAAATGTACATTTTATATTTTAAAGTCATGCGGAAGAAGAAGAAACTTATAGCAAGTTTAGTCCTATTTCAAGGGGAATTAGCTGCAAAATGCACTTAAAAATGTTAATTAAAAGTATTCTGAGGCAGGGTTGATTTAATTAAAAAAAGGACGTTCCCAGGGAAAAAGGGGAAATTAGGAACGTCCTTTGAATAGAGTTAGCGAAAAGTCCGGTCTTTCGCAAGTGCAGACCTTTCCTCTCTTCACTAAAATAAACTAAGGACTATAGTGGGGAAATCCTTAGTGGGGAAAAACGACTATCAGCTTCTTCACAGGAGCGCATAATCGCAAAGTAGTCGCATTCGGTACTTATTCCATCAATGATATTTCTACACCATTAGAAATTCTTTTGTACCGATGAAGCAACATATTTTTTAGAATATCTTCTTATAATATCTTGTTAATAACTTTGTTTATTCGGCGATACAGATACTCACACGATTTTCTTCCGGTGCTTTATATGGCTGAACAGTGTCTCCTTTGGAATCAACCATAATTCTGTCAGTGGTTATTCCTTTTGCCTTCAAAGCATCCGCAACATTGCCTGCGCGTTTTTCAGACAACGACTTGGTGATTTTAGGATTGCCTGTATTTACATCGGCATAGCCTGTCACTTTAACCTTTGCAGCCGGATTGTTTTGCAGATATTCTACCAACATATCTATTTTTGACTTTTGATCGTCTTGTATCTTCGCTGAGTTCAAAGCAAAGAAGATATCCTGTTTCATTGGCTGTACTACAACTTCTTTCTTCGGCTGTGGCTGTTCTACCACGGGAACAGGCTTCGGTTGTTCCACTACTACAGGTTCTGCCTCATAATATACAGGTTTAGTTTCCGTATAGCCTTTACCGAATTTAATATTCAAACCAATGAGAGCATTGAACTGCCAGTCAGCATTTCCTGCCTTCTTTGAGTTGAACTTGTCGGACAAGACATTTGCATTACCTTCGATGTTGATGGACAAGCGATCATTCAGACGCAGATTACATCCTAAACCCATGCGCCCGGCAATGAGAAACTTTCCGTCCCGCCAAAGATATTCCATCTCATAGGTTCGTGTATCCAGTGCATTCGCCTCATCGTTATCAAAGCCACGATTTAATCCTCCTCCGAGAAAGACATAACCATTGAATACACGTTTGGGATTAAAACCACAAAACAATGTGCTAAGATCAGAAACGATGTCAATGTTACCTTGCAAATATTTGTACTGGTAATCCTGTTGCGGAGAAACCCAGCCTCCTTTTGCCTGCCATCCGCTGACACCAACACGTGCCCGCCATGCAGGAGCAAACTGATAACCTACGTTTATCGCTGCTGCAGGAGATATAAGATCACTAAACTTAGCTTCGCCAAGTGTGTGAGCAGCACCTACTTGCACTTGCATAAACCAATGAGGTTTGAATTCAGTTTTACCTTCTTCTTTTATTCTTTGTTCTTGTGCGGAAATGACTGTACTACTTAATAGTAAGGCGAATACAGGCATCCACAATTTCTTTATGTTCATGCTTATCTTTTCTTTTTAATATGATACTGCATTAACTTTATTAAAGAAGGGTATCCTTCTTTTGAAAAAGATACCCTTCTTATCTTTGTCGATATTGCTATCGTGAGAGATCAATCAATTACTGGTGAGTCGGAGTAATTGTTAATGTTACTGTGCTGGTTACTTCACCGAACGTATATTTAACCGTTACAGGAATAAACAGTTTGAATGGTGCATTTATAGTAAACTTACCGTTTGCATAAACAAGGTCACCATACGTTATGTCACCACCTATTTTCTGAAGATCACATGTGTAATTAATTGACATGTTAGGTGCAACGTCCTTCAACAGTTTTGGTGCAGCTTCGCTTGCATTCAATGTTGTCATGATCTGATCCTTATCAATTGAAATTGCACTACCAGTAACTCCATAATAAGTATAGAAATCGATAGGCGCTACAGCAAACGCTTGACCTCTCCAGTCTGTCAAACCAAGTAACTTGCTCATGTCGATCTTAGCAGTTCCTGTAGTTGCATCCTGCAATTCGGCAGACTTCAAGTCAACTACATTGATAGGACGCAAGAACTTCACATCAAATTTGTTACCAGTCAACGGTAAGATTTCATCGCATTCGTTAGTTACCACAATTTCAATACCTACAGTGAACGGATCCACGTTGTAAGCAGACTTATTCAACAATGCTTGTGCATTCTCGTCAGCCTTATTGTAAGTAATAATACCGTCAGCATCAATTGTAGCAATCTTAGTTGCAGTAGCACTATTCTTGCTAGCATTCAATTGAGTACCGTTAGCTGTTACAGTGAATGTGTATTTATCAGTTCCGATAGTTACATCCTTAGCTCCTGAGAAGATAAACTTCGCAGTCAACTTATCCTTCGTAAATGATGGGAAGTTCGCTTCTGTAACGTCAGAAACAACAACCTTACGACCTTCAAATACATCAAACAGATCAAGTTTGAAGTCTGTTACTGCTACAGTAACCGGTTCTTTCACATCAGCTTTTACATAAGACTTATCAGGTGACCAAGCTTCAGTAATCTTTTGGTCATTCTTAATTACTCCACTAGGCATTGCGATGCTTGCTTTCATCGTAATTGTGATATCTCCACGAGTTCCGTCTACTGATTCATAAGTCACAGTAGCGAACATCTCTGTCTTCGACTTTTTAACAAGAGCCAAAGCTTCTGCCGGAGTTACTGTCCACTCTACTACTGTAGTAGCAATAGCTTCAGGATCCGTTACTTCTGTTACTGTTCCTGTACTTCCTTCACCCAAAGCGATAGCACCTCCATCATCTTTCTTCAATGTATATGCTGTATGGAAGTCAGGCTTGTTCAACTTCGCTTCAGCATAAACATCATTCATGTTGAGGTAAGTCAATTTGGCAACATTGTTCTCACAACCATAGTAATAAGTATCTTTAGTGAATACTTTACCGAATCCGTCAATTGTACCCTTAACAATCTTTGTCTTAATCCATCCTACAGCAACCACCTGATTAGGAACCTTAGTGGTATCTACCAATTCTACACGTAACAATGGCTCGCGATGTTCAGTTGCTTCAGAATCCTGACCTTTATATTCAGGGTTAATAATACCTTTAGCAGCATCACTACCATTAAAGAATGAGTTCTGTTCTGTCTCATTATTAGCTCCACCAATGTAATTGGAAGCAGTGAAGACATATTTCAGACCGTTATCTTTAATATTAGTCATCTTAACTAATTCAGTACCATTGTTTTCTTTATAATAAGTAGAGATTTTATCTGCTAATTTAAGTGTACCATCTGTAGCTACAGTGTAATCTGCATTTGCATCAATAGCTTCTTGTGCCTTACCTGCATTAGCATTAGGAGTAGAACCAGTACGAGAAATGCTTTGTCCATATAAGATTACGTCTTCTGCATCAATTTTGGTTTCTAGAACGAAGTCGCTCATAAGTACCTTATATATACTAGCGTAATCAGAGGTAATTACTTTAGCTTCGTCAGCACCAATAGCTTTGGTCTGAGCCTGCAAAGCATATACAGCTACCTTACCAGAATTCAGTGCCGGTATCTTTTCTGCATCTGCATCCATTGCAACTTTAAGATAACGTTGTCCGTCTTCGGTTACGACATCTGATTTCTTTATATTAGCAGTTGGATCCATTGCAGCAGCACGAGAAACTGGATAATAATCCTTATCGCCTGAAAGGAATTTCAGGCTTTCAATCTGTGCCATTGAAACGCTAGCCGGATTCATGTGGTAATATGCCCAGATTTGCGGAGTAATATAAGAAAGTGTAGGATTAGACTTATATGTTTCACCGGTTTCTGACGGTTTAGCGTACGCATTTTGAGACCATGCATTATAAGTCAAGTTGTTAGCTTTCAATGCAGAGATTCCACCCACATAGCAAGTGGGCTCAAATACTAATCCCTTCAAAGGTATAGCGTCTATGACAGAGAATTCACCAGTAACTTCTTTACCGTTTTCGATCGTTACAATTCTATATCCTGTAACGACTCCTTTTTCATCAAGGATAGCAGTAATAGATCCTTTTGCGGTCTCAGGAATCGCAACAGAAGTTTTTGTGCCATCATAATAAACATAGCCATCTTTTACAGTCAGTAACAATGGATCAAATTCCTTATACGTCGGAATTTCAGGGATTTCAGGAATGTCGATAGTACCAGAACTAACTTCTTTACCATCCTTCTTCAAAGTAATCTTACCATCCTTTGTCACATCAAGAGTATACGATGGCAATTCTTCAGGCATTGGTATAGTGTACTCTTTACTATCCGCACCAGTCACTGTTAATTTGCCTGTAGATGCATCATACACCACAGACTTCACATAGCCTCCCACTTGAGCTTGCAATTCCGAGAGAGTTTTTTCAATTCCATCGACTCTGGCATTTACCGCATCAATGTCATCATCGTAGTCTTTACAACCTACGAACGATGCACCGGTAGCAAGCGCCAACGCTCCGAAAAGCATCACCCTAACAAATTTTTTCTTCATAACTACTTAAAAATTACATTAATAATATATTATTAAACACTAAGTTCAAATAATACTCGCCCGTTACTTCTTAGGTAACGGGATAATACATTTTCCCACTCCGACAGAAGCGTCTGCGGGCCATTTTCAATAAATAAGTTATGATATTTTTAACCCCTGCTTTGGAGAGACGGCAGAGGGGAGGGAAATCTTTTGCAAAAATTAGAGAGCAAGGTGTGTTCTTCACAAAAAATCCGCAGTTTTGTTTGATGTGTTTCCTTTTTTTAGTTGTTTATTAGAAATAATATCTTTTTTGTTTGCATGTTTTCCAAAATATGTCCATATTTGCAGCGTGTTTTCTTGCCGTTACCTAAGAATTAACACCATATTTATCAGCAACTTATCTTCAAAAACGTTTTTCTAAAGGGAGAGAGAACCGTTGCATTAGCCTCATCAATTTTCTTATTCTTAAAAGGTTTCAGATAAGTCTCTGTTACTGTGATAGATGAATGTCCCATAGCTTCTGAAATGATACCGGGATGCACTTCACTATAATATGCCATCGTAGCCCATGTATGACGGGCAGTATATGAACTTAAGTCAGCAGTCAATCCTAACACTCCTTTCAGAATCACCAGTTGACTATTAAAATAACGAAGGGCCAGCTGATATTCACGATACGCTTCTTCTGTTCCTTCCTTGCTGGCGATCAGCGAAAAAAGATAAGGAGAGGCAGGATCAGTATTCATGTATTGCCTGATCAGTTTCATTGCTTCGGGCAGAAGAGTTACGGTCAGCATTCTGCCGGTCTTTCTTCGGCGATAAGTCAGGACATTCCCTTCTATATCACGCTTCTTCAAGTAAGCAAGGTCTACGAATGGAATGCCGCGAAGCATAAACATTAATAAAAAGAAGGCACGTGTACGTTGTAAGTCTCTGATTCCGGAATAAAGCTGATTCGGCAGCTTTGCCATCAATCGTTCCATATCCTCTTTGTCCAGTGCACGTTTTCTGTCAGCCCTCGTCCCTGTATAGACATAACGAAAATGATGAGGCACATAAAGAGCAAGATGTCGGTCAACCGCTCGGTTATACACTGCACGTAATGTGCGCATATAGGTGGAAACCGTATTCCAGCTACAATCTTTTCCACGCAAATACGTTTCGAATTTTTTTAGAAACTCCTGATTCACTTTCCGAAAAGGAAGATTCCCACTTCCGTGGAATGAAATGACGGCTCTCATACTACTCCTGTAAATATGGGCGGTCCCATAATTCCCACTTTCCCGCAGCCCATCGGCTACGTCTTTCATGAATGAAATTAAATTCCCCATTATTATACGAATTTAAATGATACTTAAAAGGCTGTTTTAAGAGGAAGAAGATTCCCTTTCCCATGCTTCTTCCATAACACCTTTTCTTTCTATTTCCCTAAATCTTAAAAGACAAAGATAGGGATATATTTGTTCAAAATCCCAAAGTGCTATTGGGCGTGTGACATTTTTGTATATATCTTAAGTTTTATATGGGGAAGAATTATCATCAATGATATGCAATAAAAAGGGACGTTCCCAGGGAAAAAGGGGAAATTAGGAACGTCCCTTGAATAGAGTTAGCGAAAAGTCCGGTCTTTCGCAAGTGCAGACCTTTCCTCTCTTCACTAAAATAAACTAAGGACTATAGTGGGGAAATCCTTAGTGGGGAAAAACGACTATCAATCGCTTCACAGAGACAGATACCCGCAAAGTAGTCGCATCCGTTACTTACGTATCGGTTGAGCAACATGATTTATTCAGCAATACAGATACTCACCCGGTTTTCTTCCGGTGTTTTGTAGGGCTGAACAGTATCACCTTTGGAATCGGCAATGATTCTATCAGGAGTTATTCCTTTTGTTTTCAGAACTTCTGCAACATTAGCTGCACGTTTTTCGGACAGTGTTTTATTGATCTTAGAATTTCCTGTATTAGCATCCGCATAGCCAGTCACTTTTACCTTGGCAGACGGATTCTTCTGCAAATATTCTACCAACATATTGATTTTAGACTTTTGGTCGTCTTGTATCTTAGCCGAGTTCAAGGCAAAAAAGATATCCTGTTTCATTAGCTGTACTACTACCTCTTTTCTAGGTTGTGGCTGCTCTACCACAGGAGCAGGTTTCGGTTGTTCCACCACGACCGGTTCCGGTTCGTAATACACAGGCGGGATTTCTTTATAACCTTTGCCAAATTTAATAGTCAAACCCACCAAAGCATTGAACTGCCAGTCGGCATTTCCCGCTTTCTTCGAATTAAACTTGTCGGAAAGAACATTGGCATTACCTTCTATATTGATAGCCAAACGGTCATTCAAGCGCAAGTTGCATCCCAGACCTAAGCGCCCGGCAACAAGAAACTTTCCTTCTGTCCAAAGATAGCCCATCGGGTAACCGGCTGCGTTAATTGCAACAGCTTCGTCATTGTCGAAGCCACGGTTAAGACCCGCTCCGGCAAATATATAGCCATTGAATACACGCTTGGGATTGAAACCACAAAACAGCGTACTCAAATCAGATACTATATCCACATTACCTTGAAGATATTTATATTTATAATCCTGCCGTGGAGCAACCCAACTACCTTTAGCCTGCCATCCGCTAACGCCTACACGAGCACTCCATGCGGGAGCAAACTGATAACCGACATTCAATGCAACTGCAGGAGATATAAGATCAGTGAATTTGGCCTCACCAACGGTATGCGCAGCACCAGCTTGTACCTGCATAAACCAATGGGATTTGAATTCCGTCTTACCTTCTTCTTTAATTCTCTGTTCTTGTGCAGAGACGGCTATACTGCCAAATAGCAAAGAAAACGCTGCTATCCACAATTTCTTTTTATTCATGCTCATCTCTTTTCTTTAAATAAGATATTTATTAAAGAAGGGTACCCTCTCTTATGAAGATACCCTTCTAAAACTATTTACAAGTTAATGTTAGTTCAAATCAGCGTATGAGCCTAATCCTTCAGGAGCAGCCAATGTTCCAAGGAATCCTGTAGCCGGTACAGTATACTTAGTATCCGCTTTCTTAACGTATACAGTGATTTCTTGGGTTTGTGTAGTTGTCTGTTCCGGTTGACCCATCCATGAATTCTTTATCGTTACATCGATAATAATCGGCTGATCAACATCACCAACCAATACACCTTCATCGTTGTTCCATTTCAGCAAGCCAACTTCTTTACCATCTGTCGATTTAAGTATTGAAGCATGTCTCTGTACAATAGCATCATTCTTATCCGAAAGTTTATAAGAAACTTCTACTTTATGCATCTTGAACAGGCCTTTACCAATCTCAACCTCATTTCTTTCGAACCAAGGCTCTTCTTGACTTCCATCAAACATCATACCATTCGTTTCACCTCTCTTTATATCATACAATTTAACGAAGCGGTAGATAGGCAGATAAGCACCTTCCTTCAGGACAGTAGTATTAGCTTTGTCAACCAAATACCAAGCTGCCGCTGCATTTACCTGAGCATAAACTACAGGATTAACGAACATGATGTCAAATTCACTAGTCTTAGTAGCTGATACAATGTTATTGATCTTACGATTATTTTTCGCTGCATCTTTCGTTTCAATATACTCAACGGCACGGACACGAATCTTTTTGCCCATCCATTTCTTATCAAAGATATTCAGTACGTGCTTATTAGTAGCAATATCTGTTGTAAGAGTCATCTCGCTTGCAGGAGCTGTAGTTACTAACTCGAAGTCCCATTGACCACAACCATCCCATGAATCCATGAATCCATCTTCGATAGTAGCTTTCATCAAGAACGGTGCGCCATAGTCTCCTGAAGTCGGTTGACCATAACCAAGCATATACTCTGTTCCTTCCCACATTGACGGGTTATAAGTCCATGTATGTACAGGATCTTTCACTACCAATGTAGCAGTAATAGTGAATGCTTTGTATGTAGGTGCAGTATTCGTTGTAGAATAAGTAAACTTAATCACATAAGTACCGGCACGCAACTGGTTCTTCAATCCGAAGTATACATTGTTATTGTCAGTAATAGCAGATCCTTCGATGTTAGAATAATCGATTGTCAAATTCTTACCTGCTTCTTCAGAATCAAAGCTCCAGCCATCAAATTTAACGCCATCCTTCGTTACTTCCACAGTCGGATTACCTCCACCATAATATTCTACGAATTTAGCTTTGCTTACTTGTAATGCATTAAAGTATTGGTCGAAGTCTATCTTAAGACCTTCCACAACAGTAGCAGTCTGATATGCAGTAGCTGCTGCCAACTTCGCACCGCCACCATACAAAGCTGTACAAGCCAACGTCTGTTCTTTCAAATCTGTATTAACAAAGTCTTTAGTCTGTTGCTCTTGTTCTACAAACTCAATCTTCATCAACTTACTCATAACAAATTTGCCATCTACATACATCTTTACTTTCAAAACAGCCTGGCGCCCGATAGAAGCAGATTGTTTGTCGATTACAGAAATTTTGCTACCATCCAATTTCAGATAACGTTTTGTCTGATCAACTTCAGCATCCATATAACTCACTGCCTCATATTGGAATGTTACGTTTTCAAAACCAAGATCAGTCAATACATATTGACTTTCATCTGCGTCAAAGCCTGTGTTAGTATGGAATTCTGTTGCCAAACCTGTGAGCAATGGTTCCAAATCCAAAGGATCAGCAGTATACAAAAATTTCAAATTAACAGGAAGACTTGCTAAATAATCGTTTACCTTAGTTTCTGCCTTCTTGTACATATCAGACAACAAAGGAAGAGCCGGAGCTTTTACTGTAGGATCAGCATATTTATCTGCATCAACAGCAAAACCAATAGTAGTTTCCTCTTGTTCAACCACCATACGTTTTGTAGCAACATAATCAGATACTACATTGATATTTGCAGTCTCACCAAGTTGTTCATTCGTATTCTTAACCATGTAGGCAAGCATATTCACTTTACCAGCCTCACCGTATTTAGTAGATTCTTTCATCGGTTTGCCATCTGGATTATCATAAGCAGTACCCTGTTCAGAATCATCTTTATACATTTTGAACGCATTTGGGTTATTGGCGTTATCACCAGCAGAGGCCTTTACTATCAATTTGCCACGGTCTGTAGTAGTTACTACTTTAGCCAAAGGTAACCCAACTTCAGTAGCTCTGGTAGTTGTTGTAGCTGTTTGTTCAACAAACGATATTCCAGTATAATATTGAGGATTTACATTAGCAGGATTCAATTTATATTCATATTCCGCCCATCCATTAACCAAAGTACGATATAATGGTTGATTACTACTATTATACTCATACACAGCCGTATTCTTCGAGTTGTTATCATATGCAATAACTGGCAAGAATACAACATCTCCTAAATCCTTATTGATATTTGAAGGTACATGTACTAAAGAAGAAACAAAAGTAGCAGAGTATTTATAAACTGTAGCAGAAGTTGCTTCACCAGCTTCATTCTTCAGATTACTGAAGATATAGTAGTCACCCATATCAGCAACAGAAACAACTCCTGGGACAATCCAAGTCTTATCAGTCTTGTTTTCCGGCTTCACTTCATTCTTGTACCAGAATCCGTCTTCACCCGGAATATAGGTATCACCGTCTTTACCTGGAGTACCCGGCTGTCCTGGTTCTCCCGGTTCACCCGGAGTACCTGGAGTTCCCGGCTCGCCCGGAGTGCCCGGTTCTCCTTTATCACCTTTAGCCTTGAACTCTGTTTTCTTACCATCTTGATACCAGTATCCGTCTTCACCAATCGTCCACTGAGTACCATCTTTTCCGGCATCACCATTTTTAATGGTAAAGCTCTTACCGTTGCTCAATGTTACTTCCACACCACCGGTAATGTTCTCAACTTTTGTGATCACAGATCCCCCTTCGATCAGCTTGTTGATTTCCGCAATAGCGTTGGCATTTTCGGTTATCTTCTGCTCTAACCGATCGATATCGTCATCGTAGTCCTTACAACCTACATATGAAAATGTGGTTAGCGCCAATGCTCCGAAAAACATCACTCTAATAAATTTTTTCTTCATAACTACTTAAAAATTACATTAATAATATATTATTAAACACTAAGTTCAAATAATATTCGCCCGTTACTTTGTAGGTAACGGGAAAGCGTACTTTTCCACCCCGACAGAGGCGTCTGCGGACTACATTCATTGAATAAGTAAAGAATATTTTTAACCCCTGCTCTCAGACGATGGCAGAGGGGAGGGAAATCTTTTGCAAAAATTAAAGACCAAGCCGTGTTCTTCTCAAAAAATCCGCAGTTTTATTCTGTGTGTTTCCTTTTTTTAGTAGTTTATCAGAAAAAATATCATTTTTGTTTGCATGTTTTCCAAAATATACCCATATTTGCAGCGTCTTTTCTTCCCGTTACCTACAAAGTAACAGGCTTTAATTCAAACAATTACCTACCGAGAAAGACTTCCTAAAGGAAGAGAAGACCATTACATTCGCTTCATCAATTTTCTTATTCTTGAAAGGTTTCAGATAAGTCTCTGTGACAGTGATAGATGAATGTCCCATCGCTTCTGAAATGACACCGGGGTGCACCTCACAATAATAAGCCATCGTAGCCCATGTGTGACGCGCTGTATATGAACTCAGATCCGTAGTCAGTCCCAGCACTTGTTTCAGAATCATCAGCTGATAATTAAAGTTGCGCAATGCCAACTGGTATTCCTTATATGCCTCCTCCGTTCCTTCCTTGCTGGAAATCAACGAAAAGAGATAAGGAGAAGCAGGATCGGTATTCATATGCTGTTTGATCAATTTCACCGCTTCCGGCAAAAGAGTCACAGTCAGCATTCTGCCTGTTTTCCTCCGACGATAAGTAAGGACATTTCCGTCTATATCATGTTTTTTCAGATAAGCAAGATCGACGAAAGGCATACCACGCAGCAAAAACATTAATATGAAAAAACCACGAGCACGCTGCAATTCCCTGTTTCCCGAGTGCAGCTGTTTCGGAAGATCTTTCATAAGACGTTCCATATCCTCTTTTTCCAATGCACGCTTTTTATCAGCACGTGTCCCCGTATAGACATACCGGAAATGATGCGGTACATAAGGTGCAATGCGTCGGTCTACTGCTCGATTGTACACAGCTCTCAGCGTACGCATATAAGTAGAAACCGTATTCCAGCTACAATTTCTTCCACGCAGATACGCTTCAAAACTTTTCAAAAACTCCGGAGTCACTTTTCGGAAAGGCAGATTCCCGCTTTCATTGAATGCAAGGATTGCACTCATGCTACTCCTGTAAATATGGGCGGTCCCATAATTCCCACTTTCCCGTAGCCCGTCGGCTACCTTCTTCATAAATGAAATTAAATTCCCCATTTTTTACTGTTTAAAATGATCAATAAAGGCTGCTGCAAAAGAGAAGTGAACCCTTCTCCACATTCCCCGGCAGTGCCTTTTTTCCTATTCCCAATCATAAAGATACAAATCTATTGCCACATTTGTTTGATGTACCCCCAAAAACATTCGATACCAGCTCACAGCCGATCATTTTCTCCAAAACATTTGGCTATCTGATAAATAATTCGTTACTTTGCACCGCTTTCGCGCAATCGCTGTCAAGAGAAGAGATACTTGGTATGTTGCGTTGTAACGATAAAACAATTTAATAATAGCAACAATGGATTTAATTAAAATTGCAGAAGAAGCATTTGCTACCGGTAAACAGCACCCGAGCTTCAAAGCAGGAGACACTGTAACAGTAGCATATCGTATCATCGAGGGTAACAAAGAACGTGTACAGTTGTACCGTGGTGTTGTTATCAAAATCGCCGGTCACGGAGACAAGAAACGTTTTACTGTACGTAAAATGTCAGGTACTGTAGGTGTAGAAAGAATTTTCCCAATCGAATCACCGGCTATCGATAGCATCGAAGTGAACAAGGTAGGTAAAGTTCGTCGCGCTAAATTGTATTACCTGCGCGCTCTTACTGGTAAGAAAGCTAGAATCAAAGAAAAAAGAGTTAACAACTAAGCTGAACTCTGAGATTCGAAATAAAAAAGAGGAAGTTCCGGCAACGGGATTTCCTCTTTTTTATTTCAAGCCATCTCTCTTCCATACTTTTGTCATAGCGAGCATTTGAACATAGTGACACCATCCTGCCGGTATAGTGTCACTATACCTACGGGATACTGACACTATGCGATCAGGATAGTGTCACCATCGCAAAAATCTCTATTGTTCGATTGACAACAATAGTGAAAGTGGAATTCAATGTCCCATCTTTAAGATTTCTATTATTAAAAAGCAGAGAGAAACCTGTGTTCCAGACGAATTATTGCACAAAATGACTTATAAATATGCAATACGCAACTGCTTTTCTGCATAAAATCCATGGATTATGCAAGTTTTAAAGGATTAAAAAGAGTTTTTGGTTTTAAAGGAACGAGGCGTTGGTTTTAAACCAACGGAATCTTTCTTTAAAACCAAGTTCATTTTACCCGCCGAATATCACAAACTCATCTACTTTCAGACGATTTGAATTCTATTTCAACTCCTGTTCCCAACATCCAACAAATATCATTTTGTTACCTAGAAATAATATTCCCAAACAACACACTATTAAAAAGGGGACAAACAGATCAAATAAATAGCAAAACACGATATATACAAGCACAAAGAGAACCATAGATGCAAAATTTATCGGTTATTCATAGAGCGGACCAGGAATTAATGTTTTTTTAGCAACCATAGACGCATAAAATGTTCTAAAGTCTATTTCGAAGAAAAGATTCGTTTTTCCATATAAGTACCTATCACCACCTACCTCCCCACTTTATATATTGAAAAATAGTACATTGTTTTGTTTTTCAATACATAATATTTTTTTTTGAATAAAAGAGTGCAATCATGAGAGTATAGCCAAAAGTAAAATAATTGAGATGTTAAAAACGTATAGATATGGCAAAGATTCAGAATGAGACTGCTTATAAAGCTGCAATGGAAAGAATAGAAGAACTTCTTCCATTAGTTGATGATGACACTCCTTTATCTGACAAAAATCTTATTGAACTAGATTTATTGTCAGCACTTGTAGAGGAATACAAGGATGAGTATTATCCAATAAAAACTCCTTCTTTGGTTGATATCATGAAACTTCGTATGTATGAAATGGGACTCAGTCAGGCTAAATTATCAGAATTGCTTGGAGTCAGTCCTTCCCGTATCAGTGATTATTTTACTGGCAGAAGCGAACCAACCTTAAAAGTAGCTCGTGAAATTAGCAGAAAATTGAATATCGATGTCAATATTGTATTAGGGGTATAAGATTCTTTGTTATTTTTCAGCATGCCTGTAAAACCAAAAATCCCCGGAAACTCAACGCCCCCGGGGATCCAATTACCTTTATTATTAAAAAAATGATATTATTCTTTCAGATCTTTCAATTCCCAAGCCAAAGCACTGGCACCCAGTACAGCAGCATCAGAATCTTTCAGTTCGGAAACAAGCAATTTAGTCTTGCCTTTGTAGATATTCAGGATATTGTCATCGATTGCTTTCTGAATCGGCTTCATAATATAATCACCCGACTTAGCCAAACCACCGAACAATACAATTGCTTCAGGGCTGGAGAATGCAATAGCGTCTGCCAAAGCCTCACCTAAAATATTACCTGTAAATTCGAAGATTTCCTGTGCCAGTTTATCACCTTGTACAGCTGCATCATATACATCTTTTGAAGTGATGTTTTCAGCAGGAATATTACGAAGCAAGCTTGCATCAGTACGAGCAGCCAGGAATTCACGAGCAGTACGAGCTACACCGGTAGCCGAACAGTAAGTTTCCAGACAGCCTTTACGACCACAACCACAAACACGACCGTCACGACGTGCAATTACGTGGCCCAATTCTCCGGCAAAACCGTCATGACCATAAACCATCTGACCGTTGATAACGATACCGCTACCTACACCTGTACCCAGAGTAATCATGATAAAGTCTTTCATACCACGGGCAGCACCATAAGTCATTTCACCGATAGCAGCAGCATTAGCATCATTGGTCAAAGCAGTAGGGATACCCAGTCTTTCTTCAAACATAGTAGCCAACGGAAGAATTCCTTTCCAAGGCAAGTTCGGAGCAAATTCAATAGTTCCGGTATAATAGTTACCATTAGGAGCACCGACACCGATACCTCTGATCTTATCTACACCACCATTAGCGATGATCAACGGAAGCAAGTTTTTGCATACTTCGTCAGCATATTCTGCAGCAGTCGGATAGCCGGCTGTTTTAATCGAGCTACTGGCAATAATAGTTCCGCGTGCGTCTACAATCCCAAAGACGGTGTTTGTTCCGCCTATGTCAATACCTACTACGTAGGGTTTCTCCATGTTTGAATTCATGATACTTTATTTAAAAGGGTTAGTTAATTATAAAGTTTACTGCACACAAATTACGTAAAGAAGATTGAGTCTACAAAATGTTTTTTCAAAAAAGTTCACTCTGTTTGCAACTTTTCGTATCTTTCATGCGTCTAATAGTGAAAAATAAAAAGAAAAAAGAAACTTAATAAGGGAAATTGTGATAAAACTAACAGACATTAACAAGACCTACAACAACGGAGCACCTCTCCATGTACTCAAGGGCATCAATCTCGACATCCAGCGAGGTGAGTTTGTTTCCATCATGGGAGCTTCGGGTTCGGGCAAATCTACTTTACTAAACATATTAGGAATACTCGATAACTACGATACCGGGGATTATTATCTGAACAACGTACTTATCAAGGACTTGAGCGAAACGAAAGCTGCCGAGTATCGAAACCGTATGATCGGATTTATTTTCCAGTCATTCAACCTGATATCATTCAAGGATGCCGTAGAAAACGTGGCACTTCCCTTATTTTATCAAGGTGTAAGCCGCAAAAAGCGAAATGCACTCGCTCTGGAATATCTCGACCGGCTGGGACTAAAGGAGTGGGCACACCACATGCCAAATGAGATGAGTGGCGGTCAGAAACAACGTGTAGCCATCGCCCGCGCATTAATCACCCAGCCGCAGATCATCCTTGCCGACGAACCGACAGGCGCTCTGGACAGCAAAACTTCCGTAGAAGTAATGCAGATATTGAAAGACTTGCATCGAATGGGAATGACCATCGTCGTCGTAACCCACGAAAGCGGTGTTGCCAACCAAACGGACAAGATCATCCATATCAAAGATGGTATTATCGAACGGATTGAAGAGAACCTCGACCACGACGCCTCTCCATTCGGCCAAAACGGAATTATGAAATAAGTAATAGGTAATAAGTATTAAGTATTAATTCCATGCGGTCACAGCGCAGCCTAATACCTATTACCTATTACTTATAACCTATTACTTATAACTTATTACTTAAAATATGATTGATATTTGGCAAGAAATATATAGTACCATCAAACGCAATAAGTTGAGGACTTTTCTCACCGGATTTGCCGTCGCATGGGGAATATTTATGCTCATCGTCCTGCTGGGTGCCGGCAACGGGCTGATTCACGCATTCGAACAGTCGGCTTCGGAACGGGCCATGAACTCCATCAAAATTTTTCCGGGATGGACCAGTAAATCATACGACGGTCTGAAGGAAGGAAGGCGGATACGACTGGATAACAAAGACTTGAATACGACCAATAAAAATTTTCCGGATCATGTCATCAAGGCCGGAGCAACCGTATATCAGGGAGGTGTGAACCTTAGCTTCGGACCGGAATATGTCAACCTGAATCTTTCCGGAGTATATCCCAACCATACGGAAGTGGAAGTAGTAAAGCTTTTCAAGGGACGTTTCATTAACGAAATCGACATTAAAGAACGACGGAAAGTAATTGTACTCCACAAAAAGACTGCCGAAATCCTGTTCGACAAAACACATACTGACCCCATCGGACAATTCGTGAATGCGGGCAATGTTGCCTATCAGGTAGTAGGACTGTACAATGACAAAGGTGACAGCGGAGACAGCGATGCTTATCTTCCGTTCACAACCCTGCAAACGATTTATAATAAAGGAGACAAGCTGAATAACCTCATCATGACCACCAAGAATTTGGAAACAATAGAGTCTAACGAGGAATTCGAAGCCCACTACCGTAAAGTGATCGGCGCCAACCAGCGTTTTGACCCGACCGATCATAGCGCCATCTGGATATGGAACCGTTTCACCAATTATCTGCAGCAACAGCAAGGATCGGCGATGCTTCGTATTGCCATTTGGGTGATTGGCATTTTCACCTTATTAAGCGGAATTGTCGGAGTTTCGAACATTATGCTGATTACCGTTAAAGAGCGTACCCGAGAATTTGGCATCCGCAAAGCGCTCGGAGCCAAACCACTTTCTATCCTTTGGCTGATTATCGTAGAGAGCGTCACGATTACCACCATATTCGGATATATAGGTATGGTTGCAGGTATCGGAGCCACCGAATGGATGAACAATGCCTTCGGAAACCAGACTACGGACAACGGTATATGGTCCGAAACGGTATTCCTGAATCCAACGGTCGACATAGGAATCGCCATCCAAGCTACACTCACATTAGTAATAGCCGGAACATTAGCCGGATTGTTCCCTGCCCGCAAAGCAGTCAGCATCCGACCGATCGAAGCACTTAGAGCCGATTAAAGATTATGAGAATAGACATAGATACTTGTGAGGAAATCCTCATCACCATCACAAGAAATAAAACGAGAAGCCTGCTGACGGCATTCGGCGTATTCTGGGGAATCTTCATGCTCGTGGCGCTTATCGGCGGCGGACAGGGATTGCAGGATATGATGCAAAAGAACTTTGAGGGATTTGCCACCAACTCCGGCTTCCTTGCCGCCCAAAAAACGGGAGAAGCCTACAAAGGATTTCGTAAAGGACGCTGGTGGGATCTGGAAGCCATCGACATCGAACGCCTCCGCTCGCAGGTAAAGGATGTGGAAGTCATCACCCCTTCCGTTGCCCGTTGGGGATCCAACGCTATTTATGGAGACAAGAAATACGATTGTAGTGTGAAAGGATTATATCCCGACTATCTCCATATCGAATCACAAGAAATGGCATACGGGCGTTTTATCAACGACGTAGATATCCGTGAAGCGCGTAAGGTCTGCGTTATTGGCAAGCGTGTTTACGAAAGCCTGTTCAAACCGGGAGAAGACCCGTGTGGCAAATATGTACGGGTAGACGGCATCTACTATCAAGTCATCGGCATGTCTTCTTCCGAAGGAGATATGAACATACAGGGCCGTGCCTCCGAGGCTGTTACCCTTCCATTCACCACCATGCAGCAGACTTATAATCTAGGCGGACAAATTGATGTAATCTGCTTCACCGTCAAACGGGGCGTAAAGGTTTCCGATGTACAACCCCAAATGGAAGAAATCATCAAGGCAGCACACTATATTGCTCCTAATGACAAGCAGGCGCTTATGTATCTGAACGCTGAGGCTATGTTTTCCATGGTAGACAACTTATTCACCGGTATCCATATTCTGATCTGGATGGTAGGTTTGGGTACCTTGCTGGCAGGCGCCATTGGTGTATCGAATATCATGATGGTGACAGTGAAAGAACGCACTACAGAAATCGGCATACGCCGTGCCATCGGTGCACGCCCCAAAGACATCCTGCAGCAAATCTTATCTGAAAGCATGGTCTTGACAACCATCGCCGGCATGTTCGGAATTTCTTTCGCTGTCATGGTGCTGCAACTGGTTGAGATGGGAGCGAACTCCAACGGAGGAGATGCTCATTTCCAGGTCAGCTTCGGATTAGCAGTCGGAACCTGTGCCCTGCTGATCGCATTAGGTATGTTGGCAGGACTGGCACCTGCTTACCGTGCGATGGCTATCAAACCGATTGAAGCGATCAGAGATGAGTAGAAGTGGAAAGTTGAGAGTTAAATGAAGAATTAAAAATTAAACATATATATTCAAGATGAAAAAGTATCTGAAAATCACATTATTGGTAATTATTGCCATAATCCTTGTCGGAACGTTCGTATTTCTTTATCAGAAATCCAAGCCTAAAGTGATCGTATATGAAACACTGGCAGCAGAAGTCACGGACCTTGAAAAGACTACAGTAGCCACCGGAAAGGTAGAGCCGAGAGATGAAATTTTAATCAAGCCTCAGATTTCCGGTATTGTAGACGAGGTATTCAAAGAAGCGGGACAGAGCGTAAAAAAAGGGGAAGTGATCGCGAAAGTCAAAGTAATTCCCGAACTCGGACAACTGAACTCCGCAGAAAGTCGTGTCCGCCTGGCAGAGATCAATGCAAAGCAGGCCGAAACAGACTTTACCCGTATCAAGAAGTTATATGAAGATCAGCTTATCAGTCGTGAAGATTACGAAAAAGGAGAAGTAGCGGTAAAGCAGGCACGGGAAGAGAATCAGACTGCCAAAGATAATCTGGAAATTATAAAAGAAGGAATCACTAAAAACAGTGCTTCATTCAGTAGCACCATGATCCGCTCTACTATTGACGGATTAATTCTGGACGTACCAGTGAAAGCCGGTAACTCCGTAATTATGAGTAATACATTCAACGACGGTACTACCATTGCTACGGTAGCAAACATGAACGATCTGATTTTCAGGGGAAATATTGACGAAACCGAAGTGGGTCGCATCCATGAGGGAATGCCGATTAAACTGACGATCGGAGCTTTACAGAATCTGACTTTTGATGCTATTCTCGAATATATTTCACCGAAAGGAGTAGAAACCAACGGAGCCAATCAATTTGAAATCAAAGCTGCTATCACAGTTCCGGATACCGTGCAGATTCGTTCCGGCTATTCTGCCAATGCAGAGATTGTGCTCCAGCGTGCCAGCAAAGTGCTGGCAGTACCCGAAAGTACGATTGAGTTCAGCGGTGACTCTACATTTGTGTATATCATGACGGACTCCGTACCACAACAGAAATTCGAACGTACACAGGTGACTACCGGAATGAGTGACGGTATCAAGATTGAGATAAAAAAAGGTGTAACCGCTCAGACCAAGTTACGCGGTGCTGAGAAAAAAGATAAATAACTGACATCCAATGAAAGTAATCAATAAAATGATGGCAATCATCCTGTTGAGCGGAACCGGTATCGGTTCTGTTCAAGCACAGGATACCACTCCGCAGACATGGACTTTACGGCAATGCATCGACTATGCCATCGAGCATAACATCGACATCCGCCAGACAGCCAATGAAGCCGAACAAAATAAGATTAGTGTAAACACCGCTAAATGGGCACGTCTGCCGAACTTAAACGGTGGTATCAGCCAGGGGTGGAGCTGGGGACGTACAGCTTCTCCGAAAGATAATTCATATAGTGATACTAACAGTTCCAGTACGGGAGTGAACTTAAGTACTAATGTACCTCTCTTCACAGGCTTACAATTATCCAATCAATATTCCCTTGCCAAGCTCAATTTACAGGCTGCTATCGAGGACCTGAATAAAGCCAAAGAGGATATTGCAATCAATGTTACCTCTGCCTATCTGCAAGTGCTTTTCAATCTGGAATTGAACAAGGTAGCACAAAATCAGGTTGAGTTAAGCAAAGATCAGCTGAAACGTATCAAAGGACTGCATGATGTCGGCAAGGCTTCACCGGCGGAGGTAGCTGAAGCGCAGGCACGTGTAGCACAGGATGAGATGACAGCCGTACAGGCAGACAATACATATAAATTGTCACTATTAAGTCTCAGCCAGTTATTAGAACTGCCTACACCGGAAGGTTTCGTTCTTGAGAATCCAAAAGAAGAACTGAAATTTGAACCTCTAACAGCTCCGGATGACATTTATATCCAGGCGATTGCCTATAAGCCCGGCATCAAGGCAGCAGAATATCGCTTACAAGGTAGTTTAAAAAACATTCGTATCGCTCAAAGTGAATTCTACCCCCAACTTTCTTTCAGTGCAGGGCTAGGAAGCAGCTACTATACACTCAACGGTGAAGCAGAATCCGGTTTTGCCCGTCAATTAAAAAATAACCTGAGCAAATCTATTTCTTTCAACCTGAGCGTTCCGATCTTCAACCGTTTTAGCACTCGTAATCGGGTACGCACTGCCCGCCTACAACAGTCAAACCTTGCTTTGCAACTGGACAACACCAAGAAAGTTCTTTATAAAGAAATCCAGCAAGCCTGGTATAATGCAGTAGCTGCAGAAAGTAAATATAACTCCAGCGAAGTTGCAGTGAAAGCCAACGAAGAATCTTTTCGGTTGATGAGCGAAAAATTCAATAACGGTAAAGCTACTTTTGTGGAATACAATGAAGCGAAACTAAACCTGACCAAAGCACTGTCGGATAAACTGCAAGCTAAATACGATTATCTGTTCCGTACTAAAATACTGGATTTCTATAAAGGAGAAATCATAGAATAGAACAGATTTCCGGCTATTTATCAAAAAGCCTTAAAAATAGAATACATTGGAAAAGTATTCTATTTTTAAGGCTTTACTCATGTTTTCAAACTCACAAAAAACACTTGTTATTTATGTAAGAGATTTCTAAAACATATCCACCGGTTCATCCGTTACTATAGAAAGAACCAACAGTTATGAAACATATTATCATCGCAGTGATTCTAATAATTAGTAATGTATTTTTAGGAATTGCAAAACCAATGAAAAGTCAAGCGGAAATTTATTTTGCAGGAGGATGTTTTTGGGGAACCGAACACTTCCTGAAACAAATCAGAGGGGTAGAAAGTACTCAGGTGGGATATGCCAACAGCACCGTTGCCAATCCCAGTTATGAACAGGTGTGTTCGGGCAAGACAAATGCTGCCGAAACAGTGAAGGTTGTTTATGATCCGGAAGAAGTAAATCTGAGTTTATTGCTCAACCTCTATTTTCAGACAATCGATCCGACCAGCCTCAACCGACAGGGGAACGATCGTGGTACACAGTACAGAACCGGTATATATTATATCAATAAAGCCGATCTCCCCACCATCAATCAGGCGATCCAGGCATTAGCCACTCAATACAACAAACCGATTGCCGTTGAAGTGGAACCGTTGACAAACTTTTATCCGGCAGAAGTCTATCATCAGGATTATCTGGATAAGAATCCGGGCGGATATTGCCATATCAATCCGGCTTTATTTGAAATGGCACGAAAAGCGAATGCTCCCAAGACCGCAACTTATCAAAAACCGGATGATGCCACTCTCCGTAAGAAATTATCTGCCGAACAGTATGCAGTGACTCAGAAAAATGCCACAGAGCCGGCTTTCCATAACGAGTTCTGGAATGAACACCGCCCCGGCATTTATGTAGATATCACCACCGGAGAACCGTTGTTTGTTTCCACAGACAAATTTGATTCCGGTTGTGGATGGCCCAGTTTTTCCAAACCGATTCAGAAAGAGCTGATCGCAGAGAAGAAAGATACTACTCACGGAATGATACGGACAGAAGTACGCAGCAAGACAGGAGATGCGCATTTAGGACATGTATTTACAGACGGGCCAAAGGACAAAGGCGGATTGCGGTATTGTATCAATAGTGCTTCGCTGCGTTTTATCCCGAAAGAAAAAATGAAAGAAGAAGGATATGGAGAATATCTGCCGCTCATTAAATAGAACAATCTAGTAAACAGCACCGGTTTCAGACAGATACAATAAAAACGGCGGATTCCCTCGTTTGGGTAATCCACCGTTTTCGTTTGTTAAAACCTTAAGAGAGAAAGAGAATTTCACAATCCCCGGTATTGTTATCTTCCGGCAAGCAGCAAGTCTGCTTCATCTGTTACCGGAATCTGTATATTCATAGCCCAGTTGCCGGCTGATTCTTCAATCCATTTATAGTCATTCCACTTGTAGTTCATATACGCGATCGGCATATTAGCATCATTCAGTTCATAAACACTCTTTTCTACAGAATCATCATAAGCTCTGTGAGAATTATTCCAACGTGCATATACCAATGTGATTTCATTAGAAGAATAAGTATAATCGATCTTGAAATACGGAATCCATTTTTCAGTGGATGAATCCCACTTGAAAGCTTCTTTAGCTGTTACTCTCTTTTGATCATCATAAGTAAAATCATATTTCATGTGACGATAGAGAGAACCATCCAGTCTGTAAATCACCTTCGAAACAACAAGATCATCTACTTTCTCTTCATTAGTAATGAAGTTATTGTCCTGTGCTTTCAACTCTGTATTGGCGATACCGGCAACTACCATTGCCACTAAAACCATCATTCTGAATAATACTGTAGTTTTCATAATTGTATATTTTTTATTAGTTCAACTTTCTTTTTTTGTTCTTCTGTTTATTAGACGGAACGTCTATATGGAATGGTTGCAACTATCTGAACTTTTTTTTCATTTCTTTTGTTGCCCGCCTTCGAATATATAAATGCAATGGGCATGCCAAAAAGATAAATACTTAATAGTCAGCGGAAAGAAGAAAAACTGAGATGTACGAAAATGAACAGTTGTACGCTCATAAGCGGACACACTAATAAAAAAAGACTGCTTATATCTTGTTGAACAGAATATTATCTACCTTTGCAGCCAATAACTTATTAAAGGCAAAAGATGAAAAAGAACAGCAAAAAAAGTATTCTTCTTCTATCAATCGGAGGAGGCTTGTTTATCTGCCTTATCAGTATCTATTTGAGCCGCAATATGCTTCTGCAAAGCATAACTAACAAGCGTACGACTCATATCGAACAAACATACGGACTGCAAATTCATTATCAGAATCTACAGATGAAGGGATGTAGCGAAATTACTCTGCAAGGGCTTTCCATCGTTCCCGACCAACGGGATACCCTTCTTACACTACAATCTGTCAATGTCAGACTGAATTTTTGGAAACTGCTGAAAGGAAATATTGAAGTCCGCAACGTCCACATGAATGGACTGGCAATCGCTTTTATCAAACGGGACAGTGCAGCCAACTATGATTTTCTATTCTCCGGACACCACCCGGAAGCAACTACAGAGCCGGTCATAGAAACCAATTACGCCCATCGCATCAACCGAATATTAAACTTAATATATGGTTTCTTCCCCGAAAACGGTCAACTGACTCAACTTAATATAACCGAACGGAAAGACAGCAATTTCGTAACAGTCAATATCCCCACCTTTACAATCGAAAACAATCGCTTTCAGTCCACCATCAAGATAAAAGAAGATACGCTGACTCAACAATGGAAAGCAGCAGGAGAGTTGAACAGAAAGGTACATACCCTGCAGGCAGAACTTTTTGCCACAGAGCAAAAGAAAGTTTCACTACCGTATATCAACCGCCGTTTTGGAGCAGAAGTTACTTTCGATACCTTATATTATAGTATGACTAAAGAAAATCGTACCGAAAACCAACTGCAACTTGACGGTACGGCGAAAGTAAGCGGACTTGATGTATTTCACAAAGCACTCTCTCCCGAAGTGATCCATCTGGATCGCGGACAACTCACGTATCAGATGAATATCGGCAAGCAAACGCTGGAACTGGACAGTACGACGACGGTATTATTCAACCAAATAAAATTTCATCCTTATCTGCGGGCAGAAAAGAATGAAAATCAATGGCACTTCACTGCTGCCACAGATAAATCATGGTTTCCGGCCGACGAACTATTCAGTTCTTTGCCCAAAGGCTTATTCAGCAATCTGGAAGGTATAAAAACAAGTGGTGAGCTGGCTTATCATTTTCTGTTAGATATCGATTTTGCCCGACTAGACAGCCTTAAGTTTGAGTCCGAATTGAAAGAAAAAGATTTTCGGATAATAGAATATGGTGCAACATCTCTTTCAAAAATGAGTGAAGAGTTTGTCTATACCGCCTATGAAAACGGAATACCGGTCAAAACATTTCCTGTCGGACCTTCATGGGAACATTTTACTCCTTTGGACAGCATTTCTCCATTGCTGCGGATGTCTGTCATGCAAAGTGAGGACGGAGCTTTTTTCTACCACAAGGGCTTTTTGCCTGATGCGATGCGTGAAGCTTTGATTTACGACCTGCAAGTCGAACGTTTCGCCAGAGGAGGCAGCACAATTACCATGCAGCTGGTAAAAAACGTATTTCTCAACCGGAACAAGAACTTTGCCCGCAAATTGGAAGAAGCACTCATCGTATGGCTGATAGAGACAGAAAGGCTGACTTCTAAAGAACGTATGTATGAAGTTTATCTGAACATAGCCGAATGGGGACCGCTGGTTTATGGTATTCAGGAAGCCTCTGCCTATTATTTCGGCAAACGCCCTTCGCAACTCACGACCGAAGAAAGTATTTTTCTAGCTTCTATTATCCCGAAGCCTAAACACTTCCGCAGTTCCTTTGCGGAAAACGGACGGTTAAAAGAGAATATGGAAGGCTATTATAAGCTGATTGCCGGACGCCTCGCCAAGAAAGGGTTAATAAGTGAAATCGAGGCGGATAGTATCCGCCCCGATATCCAAGTTACGGGCGACGCCCTGAATAGTCTAGTCGGCGAAACGCCGGAGTCCAGTTCTCCTACCGCTGAGGAGCAATAATTTATTAATAAAGGAATAGGTTTTATCTTCTTGAGCTGCTTCCTCTTTCTGAAGAACGGGAAGAAGAACCTCGGTTGCTGTTGCTTCTCGAACTTTCTGAAGATGAGCTTCTTTCTGTTGATCTGCCGGATACGTTCCCTCTGCTGGAACTACTGCCGGAATTGCTGTTCCTACCGGAGCTGCTGCCACGGTTTGTGCTCGTACCACTACTTGTCGGACGGCGACTGGAATTCGAAGACCCTGAATTCGTTTCCGGACGACGATTAGAATTCGGAGTACTTGTACTCGTTCCCGGACGACTTCCTGAATGACGATCTCCTTCACCTCTGTTGTGGCCTCTGCCCGGAGTTACTTCCTTGTTCGGTTTATCATTTCTGCCCGGAGTGGACGGTCTCCTTGGAATAGACGGTCGTTCATTGACCGAAGGTCTTTCAGAGTTGGAAGGTCTTCCGGAAGTGGACGGCCTGCCCGATGTAGATGGTCTGCCTGAAGTGGACGGTCTATGGTCCGTTTCAGGACGAGGACGGGAAGTATTTCCCGGACGTCCTGATGTATTAGGCCGTGACGTTGTTCCCGGACGTCCCGAAGTACCCGGTCGGGTAGGTGCATTATGCGGACGAACGGAAGTGTTCGGACGGAAACGTACAGAACCGAAGTCTGAACGACGATAAGAATGGAATACCCGCTGATCTCTTACCCGATATGGCGTAGGATAGTGCACAAGATTATTATATCTTCCCCGATAATAACTCACATGATGAATATGCGGACGATAATGTGCACCACAGTAAGTCCGATAATGATAAGGTACACCAAAATAGAATAAACTACGATTCGGATAATTGATATAAATCCGGAAACTCCATCTTCCTCCGGTGACATAAATGGGACGATAGAAATACTCAGCTCCCAGGAATCTGCGGTATTGCGCATCGCTCAACACCCAACGAAGATCATCGTTGCGAATATCCAGCGCTTCATAGTAATCATCCAATGCCCACTCATCACCCCGTACTACATAATCCATAATATTACGAAGCGAATAAATGAAATCATAGTTAATCTCATACACGTCATTATATTGGGGATTATTCAGGTCCAGTTCGTATGCCATCTTATCAGTAAGGAAACGTGTCTCCTTACGTACCTTGCTGGTACTCATTCCCGCCATTACAGTGGTACTGGCAGTCACGACTAACAATATAAATAGAATTCTTTTCATGGTTTCATTCTTTTTTAGTTACGTCCGCTATCGTAAGATTCCGCAAACTCCCTCATCTCTCTTTTGTCCATCTCAAAAGTGAAAACATCCGTCAGTATGGAGAAGTTCTTCTTATCTGCGATTTTCGGATAAAGTTTCTTTATCATATTCTTTTTATCTGTCTGAAAAGTACACATATCCACCAATTTACGGCATTGGGCACAAGTGAATCCCGAAGGAGGTACAACTTCATCCAGCATTCTGGTACGGTCAGACTCAAAAGATTTACCTCTATACTCATTGAAGAAACGGTCAAAATCGGCTGAACTCATAGCTCTGGGCCGTACATATCCTACGTCTCCCGGTCGTTGGTCACCGTGGTAAGCCTGGATATATTCCTTCATCTTGTCACGGTCAAAAGACGAAAAGAGCTTATTGACGACCGAAGCAAAATTTTCTTTATCCACAATTTGCGGATACATACGTTTCATCACAGTCATCTGGGCATCCGAACCACTTATCTGATCAATGATCTTTCCGCACTGGGCAGAAGTAAAATTGCAATCCAACAAAACGTCATCTATATATTTAATCTGCTCATCAGACATGATCACCATCCGGAAATCACTAAGAAAACGATCAAACTCATCACGCATCATAAGTGTTCTGCGACGGGGACTTTCTTCATAGCGTGGCGGACGAACCGGATCCGTATTGGTTACAACAACGGAAGGAGACATCACAACCGGAGGCGGCGGAAGAAGTATTTCATCACCATTAAAGGTATCCATACCCGTAACTCTTCCATCTGCAAAATATACAATAATCTTGATCGAGTTGCCGTAAAGCACTGAAGAAATCCGGTGGTACTCCCATTCCTCGCCACCTCCGTCAAAACGTCTGTAATCCGGTTTACCCAAGATTTTTTCTACATTCTGCCGGGACATTCCCTGCTGAACCTCCATCACTTGCTTGTTGGATACGTAATAAGTAGAACAGCTACCGAGTATTACCCACAACGTGAAAAACAGGATTATATGTATATTTTTCATAACCGTATCGTTTTTAGTGAACTAATGTATGATCAGCGTCCTTCGTATTCCTTGATGAAATCGTTCATTTTGGTCTTGTTACTGGAGAATGTAAGAGTACCGATCACTGTAAAGAAAGCCTCTTTATCTACAATATTGGGATACATCATTTTCATAATCTTCAGCCGTTCATTATCAAAGGTATAGAACTTCACCAGTTGAAGACACTGCTCCGATGTAAAATCAGAGTTCGCCAATGCAGTTGTAATCAACCCCATACGATCTTTTTCAAAAGGCTCATTCTTCACACTATCAAAGAACTTCTTGAAAAGTTGGTCATTCATCACTCTGTCGTAGCGGTTATAGTCCGGACGGTGTCCACCCTGACCGTTTCCCGGTCTTCCGGGTCTGCCCGGACGGATATCTCCACGTTCTTCTACAATGATATCTTTTACTTCGTTTCCGTTAAAGTAAACGCGGTCATTATACAACCGTTCTCCTTTCCATACACGTTCTCCCGGGCGAGTCGGGCGGGAAGCGTACACTTCAATGGTATAATTTCCCGGTTTCAGATTGGCAACGAAACAAGTAGTAGTAGGATAACACATCTGCCTTCCGCCAAAATAAACAAGAATCGGAGTATCTCCGCCATCAATCCGGATTCCGCTGACAGGCTGCGCTTTTAAAGAAAGGGCAGCGAGCAAAATACAGAAACTTATTATTATCTTACGCATAGCTTATCTGTTTTTAAAATTATTATCTTTAACTGATATCACAAAAATAGGGTGAGAAAACTCCCCACCCCAATGATTCTCTCTATTCCTGCATAGGGATTTCCCTATTCTGTTTAGGATTCTGCCAAAGTGATGCCGTTCTCATGCAAAGAAATCAATCGTTTCTTATACAAGTCACCTACACCTTTCTTAAAAGTTTTCTTGCTGACACCAAAGGTATCGTAAATATCTTCCGCAGGACTTTTATCGTTCAGATTGATCCGTCCGCCATGTTCCCGAATATACTCCAACAGTGTCTTCGAGAAATCATCGACTTTCTCAAATCCCGGTTTCTGAAGTATCAGGTCCACCTTACCATCTTCGCGTACCTGTTTCACAAACGCCTTCATCTGCATACCGGTCTCCAATGCACGGAATATTTCATTTTCATACAGCAATCCGCTATACTTATTGTCTATAATCGCTTTGAAACCCAAGTCCGTCTTCTGCCAGATCAGAATATCCACTTCCGCACCCGGAGCATAATCGGGCATATCTTTCGACAGGTAGCGTTCTACCTTCGCCGAAGCTACAATACGATAACTTTCCTCATCCACATGAGCATGGACCACGTAGGATCTTCCCACCTGCATTTTCATCTTCTGCTCACTGAAAGGTACAAATAAGTCTTTCATCAATCCCCAGTTGAGGAATGCCCCGAACTGGTTCACCCAAGAGACTTCGAGACAGGCGAACTGCCCTACCTGCACCAACGGAGTCAGTGTCGTGGCAATCAGTCTTTCGTCAATATCCAGATAAAGAAATACATTCAACATATCCCCTACCTTACAGTCTTCGGGTACATAACGGGTGGGCAGCAGGATTTCACCTTCATCTCCTCCGTCGAGATACAAACCGAAATCGACTTCCTTTACCACTTCGAGTTGGTTGAATTTTCCTAATTCGATACTCATACTTTTTAAAATTATTGTTTTTATGAAAGACAAAGATAATGAAAAGCAACAGATTTCACCCAAACATTGTTGAACGGATTATTAAAAATCGGCACATAAAAATCAGCATTAAGAGGCTACATTGAAAATAAACATTATTTTTGTAGAATAAAATGATTAATACATATGAAAAAACACCTGATACGCAATCTGTTTCTCTTATTTTCCTTTTTACCTTTTATTGAAACCTTCGCCAATTGGAACAGTTTCATTATCAACTTCGATAAGAATCTCTATGGCAAAGGCGCTCAGACATGGAAGATAGCACCTTACGATGATAAATGGGTATTTTTTGCCAATAAGAACGGTATGTTACAATTCGACGGCAATGCGTGGAACGTTTTCCCGCTGAACAATACTTCAGATGTGCGTTCTGTTTTGGTATCTACCGCTCATAACCGGATTTATGCAGGAGGAATCAATGAGTTCGGCTATTATGAACCGGGCAGGGACGGCAGTTTAAAATATTACTGTATGTCGGATACGCTGAAAGATGATTGCCGCTATCTTGGCAATGTATGGAACATTCACGAAGCAGATAATATCATGTACTTTCAGGGAGACAGCCGCATAGTGAAATATCTGAACGGTAAGTATACCGCCATCGAGACGGATGCCAAGATTGACTGTTCGAGCATGATAAAGGGGATCTTGTATATCGGAACCGACCGGGGAGTATGGGTACTGGTAGGCAATACCCCTTTCCCGTTACAGGGTGCGGAAGACCTGGCATCAAAACGCATTCGTGGCATTATACCTTATAAAAGTGGCGTACTTGTGGTAACCGCCTATAATGGATTGTTTTACTGTGACGGACGCACAATGGAACCATTCGTTACCGGTGCCGAAGACTTCATGCGCGAAAATGAAGTATTCTGCGTGGCGGCAAAAAATGACCAGATTGCATTGGGTACTATTCATAAAGGCCTGATACTGATTGACTGCAAAACCATGAAGCTCAAATATTTCAATGAGAATAACGGACTTCACAATAACACAGTTCTTTCCGTTGCTTTTGATACTTTCGGCAATCTTTGGGCAGGACTGGATAGTGGCATTGACTATGTCTGCCTCACTTCTCCTTTTACGAATCTATATTCATACCCCTACTCTTATGGAGCGGGATATACGGCAGCAGTAAAAGACGGTTCTCTTTATTTAGGTACTAACCGTGGTTTATACTACACTTCCTATCCGGTGCAATCGAACGGTAACCTGCCCGATATCCGTCCCGTTCCGCAGTCAAGCGGCCAGGTCTGGAACCTCTGCCATATAGGAGACGAACTTTTCTGCCTGCACGACCGGGGAATTTTCCTGATTCAGGACAACGGAATGAAACGAGTGACGGACATCACCGGCGCATGGTGCTGTCAGCAGGTCATGAATCGTAAAGGCCTGATGTACATTGGTGTATACAACGGCATTTATCTAGTGGAAAAAACAGATGGAGAGTGGCGTGTCGTCTGCAAAATCGAAGGATTGAACGATTCCAGCCGTCTCTTCGAACAAGAGGATGCAAGAACTATCTGGATGTATAACACAGACCATATTACCCATATCAAGTTATCCGAAAATCTGACAAAGGTCACCAGCGTGAAAGATTATGATACCAAAGACGGCTTTCCTTCAAAAAATCATATATACCCCGCAAAAATTAAAGGTCGTATCTACTTTGCCACACCGTCCGGCATCTATAAACACAACATCCATAAAGATATCATGGAACCCTACCCGGATATGAACAATCTTCTGAACGGTACGGCAACCTATTCACGTCTGTTGGAATATAATGACCATCTCATCAGCTTAAGCCCTTATGAAATATGTATCGCCAATCTGGGAACTTATAAGAAAGGGGCTAATACCAGCATCAATCCTATCCGACAACCCAAGATAGAGTCGGTGCTCAACTTCGAGGCCATCATTCCCCTATCCGATTCATTGCTGGTTATTCCTAACGAAGACGGTTTCGCCCTTTTCAGCATTCCTGCTGTCAGAGAGCAACAAGACCGCAGTCACTCCTTATATATAAAGAATATGTATCTGTCTTATCCCAAAGACTCACTGGTATATACGGCCAATTTCCTAAAGCGAAAACCTGCACTGTCTATCGACTATGCACTGAATTCCATCCGTTTCGAATATGAGCTTTCTTCTTTAATTCTGAGTGACGACACCCATTTTCGTTATCGTCTGAACAAAGGAGAATGGTCGGACTTCACCGTTGCACGCACCAAGGAATACAGTAATCTGCCCGAAGGCGAATATATATTTGAAATCAAAGCCCTTTTCCCCGACGGCACTTCCTCTTCCGATGAAATATCATTCCGCATACTCCCGCCATGGTATCGCAGCGTAATGGCTTACATCTGCTACATCGTTCTGGCTCTCTTCGGTATGTGGGGTGTTTATCGATGGGACGATATGCGTGTGAAGCGTAAAAAGCAACAAGCCATTGTAGAAAAAGACAAAGAACTGTTTGAGATGGAAAAGGAATACGAAGAAGAAAAAGCCCGGAACGAAAAACAGATCATGCAACTGGAAAAAGAAAAGCTGGAGCATGACCTGCAACACAAAAGTCAGGAAATGGCCAACCTGATGATAAACTTCGTACGCAAGAACGAGATGCTGACCGAGATTAAGTCAGAAATAGCCAAAGTATCCGCCATGTTGAAAGGCGAAGGCTCCCGTGAAAGCAAACAGCAGCTCATACTGATCAACAGCAAAATTGATTCCAATATCCAGAGCGACGAGGTATTAAAGCGAATCGAAGACCAGTTCGACCTGATCCATAATAATTTCATGAAAAGGCTTCATGCCAAACACCCCGATCTCTCCAACAATGAACGCATGATGTGCGCCTATCTGAAAATGAACCTTTCTACCAAAGAGATAGCACCGCTTCTGAATATCTCCGTCCGGGGGGTAGAGACGATCCGGTATCGTCTGCGCAAGAAGTTCGGTCTGGAACGGGAAGACAGTTTGACAGATTACTTAAGCAACTACCTCTGACACAAATAGTCGCCCCGACAGATTCGGAAACTGATTATTTTTCTGAATCTGTTGTTGTGACGTATCAAACAAACGTACCCTTTATTATCTAGTTATCAATACGTTACTATAATATGACGTATTGATAGCGTATTTTTTTTCCCGGTTTGACGTATTTATGAATAACATAATTTATCAAGCCGTATACCATTTAGCCTTATGTTTGCATCGTTCGGTTGCGAACATAAAAAGAGTATAGTTAATCTTAATTTAGTAAAACTCATGAAAAAGTTATTATCAGTTTTATTTCTATTAAGCTTCACCTTAGCTGCTGTATATGCACAGAATATACAGATAAAAGGTACGGTGGTAAGTGGTACGGACAACGAACCTCTGCCCGGAGTAAATGTGGTTGTGAAAGGGAATACTTCCACAGGTACAATCACCGATTTCAACGGTACTTTCACATTATCGGCACCCGCCGACGCTATTCTTTCCATCTCTTATATAGGATTCAAGTCACAGGAAATTGCGGTAAAAGGGCATAAAGATATTAAAATTGTCCTACAGGAAGACTCCGAGACATTGGACGAAGTGGTAGTAGTGGGTTATGGCGTCCAGAAGAAAAGCGTTGTGACGGCCTCTATCGCCAAAGTATCCGCTGATGATCTGGCCTCCACAGCCCCGGTACGTATGGACAATGCTCTGAAAGGTTTAGCTTCCGGTGTTACCGTTACATCCTCTTCCGGTCAGCCGGGTGCCGCTGCACAAATCCGCGTACGTGGGGTAGGTACCATTCGTACCGA
Organism: Bacteroides sp. B1-V-101; assembly: GCF_023656585.1. Taxonomy (NCBI): domain Bacteria; kingdom Pseudomonadati; phylum Bacteroidota; class Bacteroidia; order Bacteroidales; family Bacteroidaceae; genus Bacteroides; species Bacteroides sp. B1-V-101. The sequence continues at coordinate 50,436 of NZ_JAMOKH010000037.1, forward strand.
GAACGGAGCCGCCGATCCTCTTTACATTGTAGACGGTATGCCGCTTGAAGGTGGGCTGGACTACCTGAATCCGAATGATATCGCTTCTATCGAAGTATTGAAAGATGCCGCTTCCGGAGCTGTCTACGGTGCACGTGCCGCCAACGGTGTTATCCTTGTTACCACCAAAACCGGCAAGATCGGCAAAACGAAAGTAACTTACGACTTTTCGTACGGCTGGCAGAGTGCCTGGAAAAAACGGGACGTACTGAATGCTTCGGAATACGCACTCATGATCAATGAAGGTGCGATCAATGCAGGTATCGCCCCAAAATTCAGTGACCCATACTCTTACGGTCAAGGCACTAATTGGCAAGACGAAGTATTTAACAACAATGCTCCGATGATGAACCACCAAGTGAGTGTGAGTGGTGCGAGCGAAAAAGTAAATTACCTCTTTTCTCTGGGCTTCTACACACAAGACGGTATCGTGGGAGGTAACTTCGACCGTTCCAACTACGAACGTCTGACACTGCGCAGCAATACACAGTACACCCTCTTCGACGAATCGAAAGAACGTAACTGGCTAAACAGCCTGAAGGTGACTTCCAACCTCTCTTATGCCCGCATTAAAAGTACGAATTTTGATGATAACTCTACCTGGGGCACACCATTGGGATCGGCACTCGCCCTGTCTCCCATACTGAACGTGTACGACGAAACAGAAGAAGCGATAAAAGCCCAGTTCGACAAATACGGTACAACGGCAGAGTACACGCCTGTATATGACCCACGCAACGGAAAACTTTTCAGCATCCCGGGCGAATTCGGTGAAATGTCCAACCCGATTGCCAAACTTTCTTTGCCGGGCGACAAACACTGGAGTCATAAATTCGTAGCTAACTTCTCTGCAGAATTGCAATTATGGGACAACCTGAAATTCAAGACTTCCTATGGTGCCGACCTCTCTTTTTGGGGATACGATGGTTACAGACCTCTTTATTATCTGCGAAGCGGTGAATCTTCTACCCAGTCTTCCGCTTATTCAAGAAAAGAAGACGGAACCGTATGGCAGCTGGAAAACGTGCTGATGTATGACAAGAGCATCGACAAGCACTCTTTCTCCGTATTGCTGGGTCAATCCGCCAAAAAGAGTTCAGGCTCCTATCTGTACGGTTCACGCAATAACATCACCAATTACAGCCGTCCTTATATCGACGCAAGTACCGGACTGGCAGCCAATGCAGATCGTGACGCCGCAGGTGCTCCTTCGGTAGATGCCACACTGGCTTCAATCTTCGCACGTGCAAGCTACAATTATGACGAACGCTATATGTTGCAGGTGACCGTACGCCGTGACGGTTCTTCCCGCTTCGGCCCCAACAATCACTATGCCGTATTCCCCTCCTTCTCTTTGGGATGGAACCTCACCAACGAAAAGTTCATGAACAAACGCCCGAACTGGCTGACTACCACCAAAATCCGCCTTTCATGGGGTAAGAATGGTAACGAAAATATCGGTAACTTCAAATATACCGTATTGACTTCTCCCGGCAATAATGCTATCTTCGGTTCATCCGAAAACGTAATCAACGGCGTGAAAGCCAGCGGGCTGGCCAATCCCGACCTGAAATGGGAAGAGTCCGAACAACTCGACTTCGGTTTGGACTTTGGTTTCTTCAACAATGCCCTGAGCTTTACAGCAGACTATTACAAGAAGAAAACCAACGGCATGCTGATGGAAATGAATATCCCTTTCTATGTAGGTGAAGCTAAACCTATCGGTAATGTGGGTAAAATGGAAAACAGCGGTATCGAACTGGAAGCAGCCTATAAGTTCCGCGTCAGCGACTGGAACTTCCGTGTCAGCGCCAACGCCAGTTACCTAAAGAACAAACTGATAGAATATGGTAACGAATCCGGTTGGGAAAACCTGGACTCCTTCCAAGGAACGGGTGATATCAGCCGCGCCGAAAACGGCAAACCTTTCCCTTTCTTCTACGGATATAAGACAGCTGGTATCTTCCAGAACACAGACGAAGTAAAGGCTTACAAAAACGACAAGGGAGAATTACTGCAACCGACAGCCGTACCGGGCGATGTCCGCTTCGTAGATGTAGACGGCAACGGAATCATTGACGCAAACGACCGTACCGATATCGGTAAAGGCATGCCCGACTGGACATTCGGCTTCAATCTGGGTGTGAGCTGGAAAAACTTCGACCTGAACATGATGTGGCAAGGCACTGCCGGAAACGATATCTACGACGCAACCCGCCGTACGGACATCGCCACCAGCAACCTGCCCTCATGGATGCTGAACCGCTGGACAGGTGAAGGTACCTCCAACCGTATCCCCCGCTTCGTACAAGGTGACAACGTAAACTGGCAATCATCCGACCTTTACGTCTACGATGGCAGCTATCTGCGCCTGAAGAATATCCAGTTGGGATATACTCTGCCTGCCGCACTGACCCAGAAAGTATTCATCTCTTCACTACGCTTCTACGTGGCAGCCGAGAACCTGTTTACTTTCACCAAATATCACGGCTTCGACCCCGAAATCTCTTCCGGCGGAACTTCACTTGGCATTGACTACGGTGTATATCCGCAAGCCAGAGTATGGACAATCGGCGCAAGTCTTTCTTTCTGATCCTTTCATTCTAAAAACATAAAACGTTATGAAAAAATATAAATACATAGCAGTATGCCTGATGGCATCCGTTCTTCTAACCACCGGATGCGCTGACTCCTTTCTGGAAGTTTCATCTCCTACGGACGAAACAATAGACACTTACTTCACCACTGACGAACACATTCAAGAAGCCGTAGTAGCTGCTTATGACCCTTTGCACTGGCCGGACTGGGCATTCGACGAATATAATCCTGTCAATCTGATGAGCGATATCATGGCAGACGACCTTTGGGTGGGTGGTGACAGTAAAACCGACAACCAGCCGTGGCACTTGATGATGAACTTTGAAGCCATTCCCACCAATATGATCTACGGTCTGTGGAAATGTGCATATAGCGGTGTGAAGCGTTGCAACGACGTAATAACCTATCTGGACTGGGCAACCGATGTAACCGACGCCAATCGCGCCTATTACGAAGCTCAGGTCATCGTCCTGCGCGTATTCTACTACAACTGGGTGTGGAAATTCTGGGGCAATGTTCCTTATTTCGACAAGAACCTGACCGCTCCGTATGTTGCAGAGCAACTGACTGCCGACCAGCTATATGAAAAGATGGTCACCAGTCTTGAAGAAGTAATTCAGCTCAACGTACTCCCGATGAGAGAAGATTCCGAAAACTATGGTCGTGTAACCTTAGCAATGGTATATATGCTTTATGCCGAAATCGTGATGTATCAGAATGACGATTCACGCTATTCCACCGCTTTAAAATACATGGAAGAAATCATCAGCAGCCCTCAATATGACCTGATGCCGGACTACACCGATATTTTCAAGGAAACCGGTGAATGGAGTATCGAATCCATCTTCGAGATCAATTACAAAGACGATAATGCCGTACGCGACTGGGGAAGTCCCCTCGTTGCCGGAGGAACTGCCCTGCCGACACTCATCAGTCCGTATATCTGGCCTAATGGAACAGACAATCACGACCGTGGCTGGGGATTCTGCCCGGTACGTAAAGAAACCTACGAGCGCTATTCCAATAACGACACCCGCCGCAACGCCACTTGCTGGAATGCACAAGCCGTGCTTGACGCTCATAATGCGGAACACCCAGGCGATAAACTGTCATACACCACACGCTATCAGGACACCGGCTTCTTCCTTGAAAAATATGCTGCCATCACCGGCAACAACAAAGACCAGAAGTCAAGTTCGGAGCTGAACTGGAACAACAATCTACGCATTTACCGTTACTCGGAAACACTGCTCAATGCTGCCGAACTGATCACACGCGGCGCCGGTCAGGGTGATGCCAAGAAGTATCTGAACCTCGTGCACAAACGTGCCGGACTGGTAACCGAAATAGAACCTACACTCGACAACATTATCGAAGAACGTCATCTTGAATTCGTGGGCGAAGGCAAACGTTACTGGGATTTAATCCGTACAGGCAAAGCTGCCAGTGTACTGGTTCCCGATGCGTATGGTTATCGTACAAACAGCTGGTCGTCAAGCAAGAAATATCTACCTATCCCACAGAAAGAAATCGACGCAGCCAAAGGTACCTTAGTTCAGAACAATTATTAATGTACTTAAAAAGAGGAATTATGAAAAAAATATATAAACAAATCAGCGGAGCATTGCTGATGCTCACCCTTATTCTTAACATCACGGCCTGCTCGCCCGAAAGCTTCACATCACCCAACGAAGCCGGCATTCCGGTGGTATCGGACTACGAAGGCTGTATCCGCATCGACGTGAATCAGGAAACCAATTATGTGACTTTCTCTTTTCAGGGACAAAAGGGAGTAATGCCGATATGGATTATTGACGGCAAAAACTATTCTTCTTCATTCAACATGACGAAATATTACCGCAAGGCCGGTGATTACAGTGTAGAAGTGAAAATAGCCAACTCGAATGGAGTAAGCGACAGAGCAATCACCCGAAACTTCCATATCGACAAAACCATCATGACGGGCTTCGGTGGCTTCGACCCAGAAAGCAATTTCAATATATGGCGGACTGCCACAATCAGTGAACCAACATTCTGGTATGCACCGGGATGGAGTCAGATTGCGGACCCGGCCTACTCACTGGTTAACGGTACATACACAGTAACACTGCCCGAAGCAACCAGTGAGACCTGGCAGGCACAAATGCCGATAAAGACGAACATCGCAACCGATGCCGGAAAGAATTACGATTTCTCCGTCATCCTGACTTCTACAATCGACCATCCGAATGTGACGGTGAAGCTGGTTGATGCCACAGAAGATAAAATCTACTATTTCGAAGGCAAAACGCCACTGGTTGCCAACGAGCCGGTCTGTTTCTGGAAAAGCAATATGCCGGGGCTTGACATCGCCAACCTGAACCTCGTCTTCGACTTTGGAGGCAATGCAGCAGGAACAGTGATGACAATAGAAAGCATCGTACTGAAAGATCACGCCAACGATGACGGAACCATAGTACCCGAACAAGAAGAGACTCCGGAACCGACATGGAGTGCGGTAGACAGTGAAGACAACCTGTGGCACAGCGTTACATTCACCAATGAATTTTATTATGCTCCCGGTTGGAATCCGATTGCCAACCCGGCACTCAATATCGACGGGGCAACGTACACACTCAACTTCCCCACGGCAACCAATGAAAAGTGGCAGAACCAAGTTACTTTCATCAGTGACGCACTTACCGCCTCGGCAGAGGAGAACTATGACTTCCGTGTGATACTGAACGCATCTAACGACATCAGTTCCGCCACCATCAAACTCGTTCAGGTAGGAGGCGGAGATAATGACAATATCTTTGTTTTCCTGCTAGAAGATGTAAAACTCACTGCGGGAGAAGATGTAACCGCCAAAGTTATCAATGCCAAGGGAGTAGACATCACCCAGGCGAAACTGGTGTTTGACTTCGGAGGCAATCCTGCCAATACGGAAGTAATAATCAAAGACATCATTTTGCAAAAGCATAAAGATTAATCAAACAAAAGCATGAAACCAATGACAATACTTTCAATCTTCGTCTGTTTATTAAGCGTTCTGTCCTGTGGCAGTGACAATGAAGAAACAGAAGTTGCCGTAATCGACGTATCGCCCGCCCAGCTTTCAGCCACTCACGAAGGTCTCGTCACCAGCGCCACAATAAACTCGGGACTGGAGTGGACCGCTTTCAGCGACGACGCCTGCAAAGATTGGATCAGTTGCAAGATAACTGATAACGGCAGCCAGGGAACAGTTGAAGTCACGGTTAAAGCAAACACCACCTACCAGTCCCGCGAGGGAAAGGTAGTGGTGAAAGCCGGAGCCGCACGCACTTCCATCCCTGTGACACAGGCAGCCCGACCGGAACCGTCGGCCGATCCGGACATTACCGTGCCCGAAGGATACAGACTGGTGTGGAACGAAGAGTTCAACAAAGGAACTCAACCCGATCTCGACCAATGGTATTATGAAACAGGAGGAAACGGATGGGGAAATAATGAATTGCAGCATTATGTAGCCGGCAATCAAGGCAACGAACAACTCGCTGCCATAAAAGACGGCATCCTCAGCATTATCGCCAAGAAGATAGGCGAAACGGTTTATTCCATCCGTATGAACACCAAAGAAAGCTGGAAATACGGTTATTTTGAAGCCCGTCTGAAACTGCCCAAGGGAAAAGGAACATGGCCCGCCTTCTGGATGATGCCGAAGAACTATACGGCCTGGCCGGACGACGGAGAAATTGATATCATGGAGGAAGTAGGCTATAATGCAAACTACGTGTCCTCAGCGATCCATTGTAAAGCCTACCACCACTCCATCGGTACGCAAAAGACCGGCGAGACATTCCTGCCTACCGCACAGACCGAGTTTCATGTCTATGCTTTGGAGTGGACGGAAGACTTCATCCGCACCTTCGTGGACGGAAAGCAACTTTTCCGCTTCGACAATGACAAGGCCAACAACAGGAACACCTGGCCATTCAACGCCCCTTTCTATCTGAAGCTGAATCTCGCATGGGGCGGAGACTGGGGTGGTGCACAAGGGGTGGATGAGTCGGCCCTTCCCGCAACTTACGAGATCGACTATGTACGTGTATTTCAAAAAAAATAATATTTGATAGGTATGAAAGTAATAAAGATTTTCTCCGCGTGCCTTTTCCTCCTGCCATTCGTTTCCTGTACGCAAGTGACGAATGACAAAGGCGACACAGCGATAGAGAAGAAAGTAGAAGCTCTGTTGTCCAAAATGACACTGGAAGAGAAACTGGGACAGATGAACCAAATCACCTCTTACGGCAATATTGAAGACATGAGCGGATTGATAAAACAAGGCGGTGCCGGCTCTATATTGAATGAAACTGACCCGGTACGCATCAATGCGCTGCAACGCGTTGCCATCGAGGAGTCCCGCCTCAGCATCCCTTTGCTGATGGCACGTGACGTTATTCATGGTTTCAAGACCATCTTCCCCATCCCGTTGGGACAGGCGGCATCGTTCAACCCGCAAGTGGCTGAAGACGGCGCACGCGTAGCGGCCATCGAAGCCTCATCCGTAGGTATCCGCTGGACATTCGCCCCCATGATCGATATCGCCCGTGATCCTCGTTGGGGACGTATGGCGGAAGGATGCGGTGAAGACACCTATCTGACTACCGTTATGGGAGTAGCCATGGTGAAAGGTTTTCAAGGCGACTCCCTGAACAGTCCCACCTCGATTGCTTCCTGCCCGAAACACTTTGTAGGTTACGGTGCGGCGGAAGGCGGAAGGGATTACAACTCGACCTTCATTCCGGAACGTCGTTTACGCAACGTCTACCTTCCACCGTTCGAAGCCGCTTCCAAAGCAGGGGCAGCAACATTCATGACCTCCTTCAACGATAATGACGGAGTACCCTCCACAGGCAATTCGTTCATTCTGAAAGATGTACTCCGTTCCGAATGGGGATTTGACGGACTGGTGGTTACCGACTGGGCTTCTTCTACCGAAATGATCGCTCACGGCTTTGCCGCTGACTCTAAAGAGGTAGCGATGAAAGCGGTGAATGCCGGAGTAGATATGGAAATGGTGGGCAACACATTTGTCAAGGAGCTGCCGGGGCTGATAAAAGAAGGCAAAGTCAAAGAAGCGGAGATAGATAACGCCGTGCGTAATATTCTTCGAATCAAATATCGTCTGGGACTGTTTGAAAACCCTTACGTGGATGAGAAAGCCAATGTCCTATACGCTCCTTCTCATCTGGAAGCCGCCAAACAGGCAGCCACAGAGTCTGCTATCTTATTGAAGAACGATCATGAAACGCTTCCGCTACAATCTTCTGTAAAAACAATCGCCATAGTAGGTCCAATGGCAAACGCACCATACGACCAGTTGGGCACCTGGGTATTTGATGGCGAAAAATCCCATACAATGACTCCGCTGACCGCAATCAAAGAACTGGCAGACGACAAAGTGCAAATCATTTATGAACCCGGGCTGACATACAGCCGTGACAAAAACATAGCAGGTGTGGCTAAAGCCGCTGCTGCCGCTGCACGTGCCGACGTCATACTCGCTTTTGTAGGTGAAGAAGCCATCCTTTCCGGTGAGGCGCACTGCCTGGCAGACCTGAACCTGCAAGGCGCGCAAAGCGAACTGATCTCCGCCCTTGCCAAAACCGGTAAACCAGTGGTAACGATTGTCGTGGCAGGACGTCCGCTGACTATCGGAAAGGAAACGGAACTTTCTTCAGCCCTGCTCTATTCATTCCATCCGGGCACCATGGGCGGTCCTGCTTTGGCAGACCTGCTTTTTGGAAAGGCTGTTCCGAGCGGGAAGACACCTGTCACATTCCCCAAAATGGTCGGTCAGATTCCTGTTTATTATGCTCACAATAATACGGGACGTCCCGCTACGAGAAGCGAAGTACTGATAGACGACATTGCCCTCGAAGCAGGTCAGACTTCACTCGGCTGTACCTCATTCTATATGGATGCAGGTTTCGATCCTTTGTTTCCGTTCGGTTACGGTCTGTCTTACACTACCTTCCAGTACGGTAATGTGAAATTGTCTTCCGACAATTTGAAGAAAGACGACGTATTGACAGTCACCTTCGATCTGGAAAATACAGGCAAGTACGAAGGAACGGAAGTCGCCCAACTGTACGTACAAGACATGATAGGCTCCGTCACCCGTCCGGTAAAAGAACTGAAACGCTTCACCCGTGTCACTTTAAAACCGGGTGAGAAGAAAACTGTATCTTTCGAACTTCCCATCAGTGAACTCGCTTTCTGGAATATCGATATGGTAAAGACGGTAGAACCGGGAGATTTCGCCCTCTGGGTAGCACCGGACAGCCAGTCAGGAGAAAAGAATCTTTTTAAAGTGGTAGCCTAATTGTTTACACGAGGGGTAAAAAGAGGAAGAGAGGGTTCAGTTCACGTAACTGGCCCTCTTGTTCTTTGAATAAATATAACTTTTTGTTATCAAACAAAACTATTTTCAATGAACAATCATCCGATTAAGTCGTTATCTTTGTAGCGGTAATAAGCAAGAACAGATTATTCATCTTTAAACATATATAATTATGGAATTTTTAACCAACGAGAAACTTACGATTGTAGGAGCAGCCGGAATGATCGGCTCCAATATGGCTCAAACAGCTATGATGATGAAACTCACTCCGAATATTTGTCTATATGATCCTTTCGCACCCGCTCTGGAAGGCGTGGCAGAAGAATTATATCACTGCGGTTTCGAAGGCGTGAATCTGACTTATACTTCCGATATTAAAGAAGCATTGACAGGAGCCTCTTATATCGTATCTTCCGGTGGTGCAGCCCGCAAAGCAGGCATGACCCGTGAAGACTTGTTGAAAGGAAATGCTGAAATTGCCGCTCAGTTCGGTAAAGATGTCCGCCAATACTGTCCGAATGTAAAACATATCGTTGTCATCTTTAACCCTGCTGATATCACAGGATTGATCACACTGCTATATTCCGGTCTGAAACCATCCCAGGTTTCTACACTGGCAGCACTGGACAGCACCCGTCTACAGAATGAACTGGTGAAATATTTCCATATTCCCGCTTCCGACATTCAAAACTGCCGTACGTATGGCGGACATGGAGAACAGATGGCCGTATTCGCCTCAACTACCAAAGTAAAAGGCGAACCGCTGACTGATTTCATCGGAACTACCCGTCTTCCGCTGACAGAATGGGAAGCATTAAAAGTACGTGTCATACAGGGTGGCAAACATATCATCGATCTTCGTGGCCGTTCTTCTTTCCAAAGCCCGGCTTATCTTTCTATCGAAATGATCGCTGCCGCAATGGGTGGACAACCGTTCCGCTGGCCTGCCGGTACTTATGTTTCCAATGGTAAGTTCGACCACATCATGATGGCTATGGAAACTTCCATTACGAAAGATGGCGTTACTTACAAAGAAGTGGCCGGATCTCCTTCCGAACAGGAAGAACTGGAAAAGAGCTACGAACATCTGTGCAAACTTCGCGATGAAGTGATTGAAATGGGGATCATCCCGGCAATCAAAGACTGGCATTCTCTGAATCCCAATATTGACTAACCAGTATCATTAATATAATAAACACCGGAACTCAACGATATTTTTCCGTTCGAGTTCCGGTGTTTTTCTTTTACCATTACTGCTTGTCTGCAATTAATCCTACACTTTTGAGCACTCCGCACACACTCCCTTTACTACATAATTCACACTATGCAAAGTGAATCCTTTCGGTAAGTCGATAACCGGAATATGAATCTTTTCCAAACAAAATGTCCGATGGCATTTCTCGCAATAAAAATGTGAATGCAAGTCTTTCAGGACACAGTTGCAGGAATCATCGCAAACGGCATACTTCCACGAACCGCTTCCGTCGTCTATGCTATGTATCAGATGATGAGACAAAAAAAGCGTGATTGTACGGGATATAGTCGATTTATCAACCGTATCCAGCAACGTTTCAAGATCAAGCTGAGACACGGCACGCCCCGCTTCCATCATACTTTTCAATATGAGAAGTCTGATAGCCGTCGGCTTGATGTCTCTTTTTGCCAACTTATCCAGATAAACTTTTTCTTCCATATTCTTTTATTTTATCATTTTCTGTATCCTTACGGCATTCATGATAGCAATCAGTGCTACACCAACATCGGCGAAAACAGCTTCCCAAAGTGTAGCCAGTCCACCGGCTCCCAAAATCAGTACCAGCAGTTTCACACCAAACGCCAGTGAAATATTCTGCCATACAATCCTTCGCGTCAGTTTTCCTACCTTTATCGCTTCAGCCACTTTGGAAGGCTGGTCGGTCTGTATCACCACATCAGCCGTTTCAATAGCCGCATCACTGCCTAGTCCGCCCATGGCAATACCTACATTACTTAAAGCCAGTACCGGAGCATCATTCATGCCGTCGCCCACAAAGGCAACCTGGTTCTCCGTATGTTGGCGCAATTCTTCCAAATGCTTCACTTTCCCATCGGGGAGCAGATCACCATAGGCTTCCGAAATACCCAGCTTCTCTGCAAAGTTACTAACAATACTTTGTTTATCACCGGATAATATCTGAATGTTTTGAATTCCCAATGCTTTCAGGTTCTGAATGGCGATCTTTGCATCCTCTTTCAGACTGTCGGATAATAGCAGATAACCGGCATACTTGTTTCCTATCGCACAGACAACGATCGTATCTGTAATGGAAAGAAGTTCGGGCGGATATTCTATCTGAAATTTTGAAAGCAAACGCCCATTACCTGCCAAAACCTGAATTCCATTTACGGCAGCTTCCAGTCCGAGACCTGCATACTCCTTACTGTCGGTTACAGAGGAAAGCTCGATATCCCGCCGTCCGGCATAATTCACCACAGCCTTAGCAATGGGATGTGTACTGCTGCTTTCTACCGAGGCTATCATCCGGATTAATTCTTCTTCGGATACACCGGATTCACAGTTACAAGACTGCACTTCAAACGTACCTTTAGTAAGGGTTCCCGTCTTATCAAACACGACTGTATTAATCTTCGTAACAGCATCCAGATAATTTCCACCTTTAAATAAAATTCCCAACCGGGAAGCTGCCCCGATGCCTCCGAAGTATCCTAACGGAATACTGACCACCAAAGCGCACGGGCATGAAATCACAAGAAAGACCAAAGCCCTGTACAGCCAGTCATTAAAAGTAAATAAGAACTGGGGAGTGATCAAGGAATAAATAAACGGCAGTAAAACAATCAGAACCGCCAGCCCTATCACAATCGGAGTATAAACACGGGCAAATTTACGGATAAACAGTTCTGCCGGTGCTTTGCGTTCGGAGGCATTCTGAACAAGTTCCAGAATACGGGCAAGAGCACTTTTATCAAAAGGTCTGATCACCTTGATACGGATTACTTTATCGGTAACAATCATTCCGGCAAGTACTTCCTCACCCATCCGGATACTTCGGGGCACACTCTCACCTGTCAATGCCGCCGTATTGAAAGCAGCTACCTCATTGAGCATCATTCCATCCAAAGGAACTCTTCCTCCTGTCTTTATTTCAATTGTTTCTCCTACTTTTACGTTTTGAGGATTCTCAATAATGACACGTCCATCTCTGACTACTGCCGCTTCTTCCGGACGGACATCCAGCAGAGCTCCGATATTACGCTTCGCCTTATCAACAGCCTTTTCCTGAAACAGTTCTCCGACGGAGTAAAACAACATCACCGCTACTCCCTCCGGATATTCACCGATATAAAACGCTCCAAGCGTAGCTACAAACATCAGCGTAAACTCACTGAAATAGTCCTTATCCTTCATACTCTCCCAAGCCTCTTTCATAACGGGCAGGCCGACCGGAAGATAAGCCACGACATACCATATCAGAGAGAAATATCCTTCACGGAAGAAAGGTAACTCCAGAGCGTTCATGATGATTCCACTTATCAACAGGATAAATGAAAGTCCCACTTTCCAATATTCAGCGAATATTGATTCTTTCTTTTCAATATGTTTTTCGGGTGCACATTCGTGTGTATGTGCGCAACAACTACAATGTCCCATAATCATTCTTTCTTTTTTATCTGCTGCAAAGGTAGCGAATGATTCGTGCAACAAAGTTGCAAAAGAAGATGCCATAGCCAATCTCCAAATAAATATCGTTCAAGGGATTGGCATATAAAGAAAGTTTCCTATTTTTGTATCTAAACAAAAAAATGGGCACAGCCCCACATATATAAATGGGAATAAGTAATATAAAACAATTATATAGCGAATGGAAATCGCTTCAGCCTCTTAAGCCTGAGGACCTGAAACGTTGGAATGATAAATTCAAGTTAGAGTTTAATTATAACTCTAACCACTTGGAAGGAAATACACTGACATACGGACAAACAAAACTATTATTAATGTTCGGTGAAACTTCGGGTAATGCCAGCTTGAAAGATTATGAAGAGATGAAAGCTCACAACGTAGGACTGGAAATGATAAAGCAAGAGGCGCAAGACAAAGAACGTCCGCTGACTGAAAGTTTTATTCGCGAGTTGAACCGTACCATCCTTGTGCAGGACTATTGGAAGAACGCCAAAACACCCGACGGACAAGACATCCGTATGCAGATAAAAGTAGGCGAATATAAATCACGCCCCAATTCCGTACTGACCGCAACAGGAGAAGTTTTCAGTTATGCTTCGCCCGAAGAAACTCCGGCATTTATGACGAGTTTGGTAGACTGGTACAACCTGGAAGCAGACAAAGGAATACTGACTCCTGTTGAATTGGCGGCGTTGCTTCATTACCGTTATATCCGCATTCATCCCTTCGAAGATGGCAACGGACGCATTGCCCGTTTATTAGTAAACTTTGTGCTGCACCGTTATGGATATCCGATGATCGTTATTCACTCCGAAGATAAATCCAACTATCTGAACATCCTCCATCAATGTGATGTAGAAGCAGGATTAACCCCTTCAGATGGTGCTAATGCCACTTTGAATGATATATTACCATTCGTCAACTATTTGAGCAGTTGCTTGATACGCAGTCTGACACTCGCAATCAAAGCCGCCAAGGGAGAAAGCATAGAGGAAGAAGGTGATTTCGATAAGAAAATAGCGATGTTACAGCGTAGATACTCAGATAAAGCTATCGAAAAAAGCAGTCGTTCCGTAGAACAGGCAAGAAGTGCTTTTTTTGAATTGGCCGTTTATGTGGAGCAAAAGATCAGTGGACTCCAAAAGCTATTTGACAGAACATTTATAACCAACACTCCCACTTGGAACATGGCTAGAAAAATAAATACACCCAATCCTGATGAGCCAATTATCCAGTCACACATTTTATATACTAAGTCAAAAGAGTATAGCTTTGTAGAGGATATCATACGTTTATCCAAGAAATCTCAGGTTGACTACTTTAAGCTAAAATATGATGCAGTAACTTTTCATTTTAATCATTGCCGATATGCAGGCGATAATACTTTTGATTTCCCATTCTGTATTTATATTCAATACTTATCAGATGGATGTGAAATAAGCTGTGACATCACATCCGATTCTGTGAAACTGTCTTATAATCCGGATGTTTTGGCTGAAGAAGGCAAAGAATACATGGATACTGCTTGCAACGAACTACTCAAACTACTTGAAGAAAAAATGAATGATAAGTCACCAGAAAACTAAATCAATAACTCATAATCCACCACATCCAGCCAACGGCCAAACTTTAATTTTTCCTTCTCGAAGCAGGATACTTGCTTGAATCCGATTCAGCTATGCCGCCAGCGAAACAGTACAAAAAGCCATCGGCACAACGACGCTCCACAAAATAATGGTCGTCTATCGTGGCATGGAGATAGTCGTATGTGAAGAAATCCCCGCTTTTCGTTGAGATTTCAGAATAAACACTTATCTTTGCATACACCTTTCTCCCCGTCAGCGTGACGTGAATGTAGGAGAAAGGTGTTTTTTATAAATATTGGAATATAAACGTATTACTTCTTCGCACATAAAGTTGGCTTACTTTTAAAATCAAGGAGAAGTGATGCAACAGATATTCCATGCTAATTGTTATATAGAATCCCTATATATAAAATTGGCATGGATGTCTGTTGTTTATCACTATTCTTGATAGGGTCTAGCCAACACCTATGTGTGGATAGTGAAACGACAACAGCGTCCGTGCCTTTCCTTTTTTTACCCCAACCCCACATCCTTTTTTTAAGGAGAGTGCATGGACGCCCAGTCGTTTTTAGAAGACAATCAAAACAACGAAAGCGATATGGATTTAGAAGAAACACTGGCACTTAAAAGAACCAATCACGAAAAGCTCATCCGGAATATGGATAAAGCTATCAGGAACGAGATGCTCAAATATGAAGAAGCAGAATTCTACATCCGCTTGCAGAGCGAATGTTTCAACCTCTACCCGATAGTCGTTAAAGCATTGGCACTGCAAATTATAGATAACAAAAGGCGTAGCATCTTCTGCTCCATCGTAAAAGGACACAAGCTAAAACGTCTGGCTGACTTTCACAAGCAAACACCGGAAGAAATAGCAATAGAATTCCGTTCTATCGTATGCGAATTGCGACGCAAGATTAATAACGGAGCGTTTACAGCCAAAGAGTCTGTCAATCTCCGGCTAAAAATGGAACGGGATATATTAGAACATAAAATACGGGATTATGATGAATTATGCCAAAGGTTGCAGTTGAAAAACAAAATATTGCACGACCAACTTGACATGCTTCGGGATAATCAGAAAAGGCATTCGAAGGACGAACAAGAAATAACACATGAAAAAGAACAGGAAATAATACGGAAAACAAGAAAAGCATTGCTGGAAGAATTGCAGCGAAAGATGGAAATACAGATAGAAGAACAAACCAAAAACCTGCATCACGAATCTTTCGTCATGCGCTGTATGCAATGGCTGAAAAATGCCCTTAGGCTTCCAACCGTCTCTCACTAGAGTTAATAAAACACTTTGTTATTGTCACTTGTCACTTTTAAAGGATAAGCTCCTTATTATTAAGGCAGTAATGGTGATAATAGGTGGTGATAATAAGGTGATAATAGAACTTTTTCTGGTTTCTATTATCACCTGCTTTTAATAAGAAACAGGATTAACACGCTGATTAACAACTATAAAACAGACTATTCAGAAGCATTATCTGCATGTGTTAAAAACTCCATTTTCAGCGTGAATATGCGTTGTTTATGCCATATATAACTTAATGTATGCCGCCTGCATTAAGCCATAGCATAGTAACCTTAACAAGCTAACAAGGTTTGACTAATATATTTTGTCTTACCCTGGATTTGGTTGACTACTATAAGTATCAACTAAAATGAATAAAAGATGAAAAAGAGTGACATGACCTTTAGTCCTTATCAGCTTGAACTTCTTGGCGATTTCTATCGTTCG
>NZ_JAMOKH010000038.1:0-62629 GCF_023656585.1 Bacteroides sp. B1-V-101
GAACGATAGAAATCGCCAAGAAGTTCAAGCTGATAAGGACTAAAGGTCATGTCACTCTTTTTCATCTTTTATTCATTTTAGTTGATACTTATAGTAGTCAACCAAATCCAGGGTAAGACAAATCAATTGATGAACTCGTAATCTGTCAGTTGATATCTTTTCTGCTTGTATTCTTTTGTTCTTTTAAGTTTTACCTTTCCTTTTGCGGCTTCCAGCGTTACTTCGTTGAATTGTCCTTTTTGGAAATCGTAACTTATACCGTCATCTTCGAGAAGGAGGAACGTTGCCGAAGGAGCGCCGTATACTTTGCAATGCAGATCTAATACGGTTTGAGCATCTACATAGGGGACAGGTGCGGCCAATGGCAATAACGTTCCCTGGCGGACGTAGAGTGGCAACTGATCTAATTCCGTCGTAATCTCATATTCACGGTTGCCTTCATATTTCTCATTGGTATTGAAGTTGTACCATGTTCCTTCGGGGAAGTAGACCGTTCTCGTTTTCTTGTTCTGGTATAAAGGGGCAGCCATCAATCCGTCTCCCATCATATACTGGTCACTGATAGTGCGCAAACGTTCATCTTTGGGATAATCCATCAATAACGGACGGAAAGGAGGTACACCTTCTTTATAATATGTATAAAAAGCACTGTACAGATAAGGAATCAGCTGCATACGCAGATTAATCAGTGTGCGGGCATATTCTTCATACCTCTTTGCTTCCGGCAGGAACTCGCCACGTTCGTTCTTTCCACGGTCGAATTGCAGCCACGGAGCGTATTGCAGATACCATGCATTGACCATAGCCTGCGGAGAAAGAATCACCGTTTGCAGACGATGGAAGAAATCTTCGGCAGAATGTGCCTCACGCACTTCAGGACACCACAACAGTCCTCCGAATGCCGAGTTGCAAAGTGCCTGAATGTACTCTTTGGGATCGTATGTATCACTATAAAGTACAGCGTTGCGTGAAGACATGAACATACCGGACGACCGGTAATCCTGATAGGTGCGGGTATTTTTTTCACGATAGATACTGTCCATCGCATTCACATAAAGGGAACCGAATACCTGGTGCATCTTTTCTCCGTCGATGCCCGAAGGGAACTGTGCCATATCCGGGAAGCACCATGTGGCGGAAGCAAAAGATATGTTCGAGTTGTCACATTCGTCCAGTTTGAAGCCGGAGATGCCTTCTTCTATCAGTGTGCGGTGGTAATCGGTAAATATTTTGTGTGCTTCCGGCTGGATGAAGTCCGGTACCAGTCCGTTCCATACAAGGAAATCGCCTGAGTAGGGCTCCAGCGCCTTCCGGATGGGGGAAGAAGGATGAACATACGCGTGTTCCCACAGGTTTACTTTGTATCCTTTCTGCTGCAACTGGTCCAGCATTTCTTTGTGCCTTGGAAAACGGTCGTCGCTCCAGCGATAAGAACAGGAGTAAGTGGCCGTCTGCCATCCCGGTTCGAGTCCCAGTACGTCGCACGGAATCTGTTTCTCGCGGAAATAGTTGGCAAAACGCATGACGGAGTCTTGCGTCGCATCTCCTTTGACACGGTATTTGAATCCGAGTCCCCACATCGGAGGAAGACATCCGCCGCCGGAGAGGAGGTTGTATCTCTTGACTACATCCAGCACTTCCGGTCCGGTGATGATAAATACCTCAATGCCTTTGGCGCCGGGTACGTCGATATGGACTTTATTTCCGTTGCTTCTGTTCTTATACAAGTCTTCTGTGGTGGTAGCAATGTGTTTTCTTTCTTCCGCTTGCAGTTGACGACTATGCTCGGTTTTCTGATTGGAGCCGCATAGGAAAGTGGTATACCGTGCCGTGTTGACCAGAATACCGTACCCTTTGGTAGAGACGTAGAATGTCTGCGGAGCATGTGTATATCCGAGTCCGTTCAGCGGATTGTCGTTTACTATCGGGCGCTTGCGCAGGCCACGCTGACCGAAAGTTTCGAATTGAAGTCCGAAACCGTATATTTGTTCGTTGTCCTCCAGAGGGACTTCGATCAGACAGCCACGGTCGGTTATCTTTATTTGCACTTCGTCGGGGCTGAAGGGCGGCTTTGCAGCCGGGAGTTGTTTCATTGCTTCTACGGCAGGTTTCCCACCGAATAAGGAATAAGGGGTAAAAGTGTCAATTTCTCCCGCTTGCAGCTTGATGATTCCCGGAGCAATTTCTTTTTGAGCGAATGCTTGTCCGGCAAACAGGAGACCTACTGTGGATAGAAAAAGGTTGAGTAATAGTTTTCTCATTATAGTTTATTTTATCATGGTTATATTAAAATAGACTTCTGAAATGCGATTTTCCACTAAAATGCAATAAAAGAATATTGCAAATATAGGAATAAAACAGATGCGGTATCAAGTATTAATACCTGAGAAGTCAGATAAAGTGACCTGTCATGGCATATATTAATGTTTGTGACGGGAGATATTAATATCTTCTTTTTTTGACCGTGATTCTAAAAATAAGGTTTTATATTTGTCCTTGTTTAAGAATGAAAAAGAATAAAACCATGAAAAAGAATTGTTTTCTCCTTCTCTTTTTGCTTTGTACCTGCCTCGTTCAGGCACAGGATACGTATCGTACCGACAAGGATGTACCTTACATTTCCGGCTCCGAAACAGATGCTTATCGTCTGGAACGTTGTAAACTGGATGTTTATTATCCCGAGAATAAAAAAGATTTTTCCACCATTGTATGGTTTCATGGCGGTGGTATGGAAGGAGGAAGTAAATTTGTTCCCAAGGAACTGACGGATCAAGGCTTTGCAGTAGTGGCGGTTAATTATCGTCTGAGCCCGAAAGCAAAGAACCCGGCTTATATAGAAGATGCCGCCGAAGCTGTGGCATGGACATTCAAGAATATCGAAAAGTATGGCGGTCGCAAGGATCGTATCTTTGTTTCCGGCCATTCGGCGGGAGGTTACCTTACGTTGATTCTGGCAATGGATAAGAAATACATGGCTGCATACGGAGCCGATGCGGATAGTGTAGCTGCCTATCTTCCGGTCAGCGGGCAGACAGTCACTCATTTTACCATCCGCAAAGAACGTGGCCTGCCCAACGGAATCCCCATCATTGACGAATTTGCTCCAGTAAACAAGGCCCGCAAGGATACCGCCCCTGTTGTACTGATTACGGGGGACAAGAATCTGGAAATGGCTGACCGATACGAAGAGAATGCACTGCTGGCATCGGTATTGAAGAATATCGGCAATCGGAAAGTCTCTTTATATGAACTGCAAGGATTTGACCACGGTCAGGTGCTCGGCCCTGCCTGCTATCTGATCGTTAATTATGTGAAGAGGTTCAAGTAATAGACCTGTGATATTCTTTCATTTGATATGGATAATGTGTATATTTGCACGAAACTCGTATCAAAAATGTGTAAGTTCTCACATTTCTGATATTAAAAATGTGATTCGGTATGTTTGAAAGAGGAATTATTCAGCTGTTAGCGGCTTGGAAAACGGATGTAAACAGGAAGCCTTTGGTTATTCATGGGGCGAGACAAGTGGGCAAGACATGGGCTTTGAAGTATTTCGGTCAGAAATACTTTGAAGATGTTGCCTATTTTAGTCTGGATAAAGATGAAAGCGGACTTTGCGATATCTTTAAAACGACTAAAGACCCCGAGCGCATTATACAGCAATTGTCCTTTTTGCATGGACGAAAAATTAATCCTCAAACTACTTTACTGATATTGGATGAGATTCAGGAGTGCAATGAAGCGTTGAACTCTTTGAAATATTTCTGCGAAGAAGCACCCGAATATGCAGTGGCTTGCGCTGGTTCTTTACTTGGAATTTACCTGAATCACATAGGCAATTCCTTTCCGGTTGGAAAAGTAAATCATCTGTCTATGTATCCGCTGACTTTTACGGAGTTTCTGAATACGAAAGATCCGGCGATGTATCAATATATGTGCTCTGTCAAAGAAATAGCGCCTCTTCCCCAAATCTTCTTCGACAAACTGCGGGAAGCCTTCATTGCCTATTCTATTTGTGGCGGTATGCCCGAACCTGCTTCTTTGATGGTTGACTTTAATGATATGCAAAAAGTGGATTCATCGCTTCGGGATATATTGAATGACTACGCTCTGGACTTTGTGAAACATACTACACCTACGTTGGCGCCCCGTATCAATTATGTATGGAACTCTCTGCCCTCTCAATTGGCGAAAGAAAATCGTAAGTTTGTTTATCAACTGGTTCGTCCCGGAGCACGTGCGCGTGAATACGAAGATGCTATTTTATGGTTGGAACAAGCTGGTCTTGTCAACAAAGTCGTTCTGAGCAAGTCACCCAGACTGCCACTGAAAGCCTACGATGATTTGAGCACTTTTAAGCTCTATGCATTAGACATAGGGTTGTTGAGGCAATTGTCCGAACTGGATGCAAGTGTCTTGCTATTGTCCACTCCCGGATATACGGAATACAAAGGGGCATTGGCAGAGAATTATGTATTGCAAAGTCTTACAGCACAATTTCAGGCTTCGTTCCGTTACTGGACTTCCGGTAATAAAGCAGAAGTGGATTTTTTACTTCAGCATGGTAATCATATTTATCCGGTAGAAGTGAAAGCAGACCAGAGTATAACAGGTAAAAGTCTGATTCAGTACGAGAAACTTTATCAACCTGCTTGCCGGATTCGATATTCGATGCTGAATTTGAAACAAGACGGCAATCTGATTAATATTCCTTTATTTCTTGCGGATAAGACGAAAGAACTGCTGAATAATAACGTGGGATAAAGAATAGAGAGAAACGGCCAAGTGATGAAAAATACAGGTCATTTAAGGAAAATATCTGTGAAATGTAACGTTTCTCATAGTCTGTGAATCATTTATTATATCAGAAATCGGTCGTATTGGCTACATTTACTCCGATTTTACAAACTAATAAATAAAATAGCTATGAAGACATTAAGCAGAACTGTACTTACTCTTTTTGTTTTATCCTTCTCCTGTTTGGCAGCGATAGCCGGAGAAGTATCTTTTAAAATAACCAAGCAATATCTGAACTTCCCCATCTCCCATAAAGAGAACAGAGGAAGGATGACTTTTGAAGTAAACGGCAAGCCGGATTTATCCGTCGTTATCCGTCTGGCGCCGGATGAAGCGGAATACTGGGTGTTTAAAGATGTGTCGGCTTTCAAAGGAAAGACGATCAAGATAACCTACGACGGCAATGAGAAGGGATTGAGTAAAATATACCAGTCCGACGAAATCGAAGGACAAGCTGAACTGTATAAGGAAAAGAATCGTCCGCAATTCCACTTCACTACCCGGAGAGGCTGGATCAATGACCCTAACGGATTAATCTATTATGAGGGCGAATACCACCTGTTCTACCAGCACAATCCTTTTGAAAGAGACTGGGAGAATATGCACTGGGGCCATGCGGTCAGCAAGGACCTGATACACTGGACAGAATTACCGGACGCTCTGTATCCCGACCATTTAGGAACGATGTTCTCCGGTTCGGCAATCATCGATTATGATAATACCGCCGGCTTTAATAAAGGCAAGACTCCCGCCATGGTTGCCGCCTTCACCGCTGCCAGCAGTGACAGACAAGTGCAGGGGATAGCCTACAGCCTTGACAAAGGACGTACCTTCACGAAGTACGACAAGAATCCGGTGATCAACTCCAAGGAGAAATGGAACTCTCAGGACACACGCGACCCGAAAGTGTTCTGGTATGCGCCCTCCAAGCATTGGGTACTGGTACTGAACGAGCGCGACGGACACTCCATTTATACCTCTTCCAATCTCAAAGACTGGAAATACGAGAGCCATGTTACAGGCTTCTGGGAATGTCCCGAATTGTTCGAACTGCCGGTTGACGGTGACAAGAACCACACGAAGTGGGTGATGTACGGTGCTACCGGTACGTATATGCTAGGCTCTTTCGACGGCAAAGTATTTACTCCCGAAGCCGGAAAATACTGCTATACCACCGGAAGTATCTATGCAGCCCAGACCTTTACCAATATTCCGGCAAGCGACGGCAGACGCATCCAGATAGGCTGGGGAAGAATCTCCCACCCCGGTATGCCTTTCAACGGAATGATGATGCTCCCCACTGAACTGACTTTGCGTACCACCAAAGACGGCATCCGCCTTGTCAACGTTCCCGTAAAGGAGGTCGAATCTTTGTGTAAGCCTCTTCGTTCCTGGAAATCTCTTTCTTCGGATGAGGCCAACCGCCACTTGAAAGAGTTTTATGATGCCGACTGTCTCCGCATTAAGACAACGATCAAACTCTCTCATGCCACGGATGCCGGATTCAACCTTTTCGGCCAGCGCATGATCGGCTACGACATGAACTCCAATACCCTGAACGGCCGTTTCTACTCTCCCCAAGACCCGACCAGCATGGAGTTGAGTGCCGATATTTACATTGACCGCACCTCTATCGAAGTATTTATCGACGGCGGACTGTATTCTTATTCCATGGAACGCCGCCCTGACACTAACAACAGAGAGGGACTCCACTTCTGGGGAAACCGTATCGAAGTGAAAGACCTGCAAGTCTTTTCCGTAGAATCCATTTGGTAGACGGAAATCAAAAGCTATCTTTGTTTTCAGTTATTTAAATAGGAAAGAGAATATGAAAACGCGTAGTGAAGTTTTTCAGTTTGAGAAAGAGTTGAAATGGGAGCACCCCGCTCCGGGAATCCGTCGTCAGATAATGGGATACGACGGACAGTTGATGATGGTCAAGGTAGAATTTGAGAAAGGAGCGGTCGGTACGTTGCATGAACATTACCACAGTCAGGCTACCTACGTGGCAAGTGGAAAGTTTGAACTGACCATCGGCGACCGGAAAGAGATACTGTCGACCGGCGATGGCTACTATGTAGCACCCGACGAACCGCATGGATGCGTCTGTCTGGAAGCGGGAGTATTGATAGACACATTCAGTCCCATGCGGGCTGATTTTCTGGAATAGTTCCTGATGAATGGTAGGTTACCGGATAATGATGGTATAAATTTACCACATATATGGTATTTCCTGTCAACAAAAACTGCACTATCTTTGTAATATCTTAAAACAAAGGAAATTAAAAACAGATATATATGGAAAAGATTGCAAGGAAATTGACGGATTTGGTAGGTAACACTCCGTTGTTGGAACTAAGTAATTATAATAAGAGTAACGGCTTGAAGGCTCGTCTGATCGTGAAAATCGAATCATTCAATCCTGCGGGCAGTGTAAAAGACCGCGTGGCATTGGCAATGATTGAAGATGCCGAAGTGAAAGGCGTCTTGACTCCCGGCGCAACGATCATCGAGCCTACCAGTGGAAATACGGGAGTAGGATTGGCATTCGTTGCTGCCGCCAAGGGGTACAAACTGATTTTGACGATGCCCGATACGATGAGCGTCGAACGTCGTAACCTTTTGAAAGCTCTGGGAGCGGAACTCGTGCTCACTCCCGGTGCCGACGGAATGAAAGGGGCGATTGCCAAAGCGGAAGAGTTGAAAGCTGCCACTCCGGGCAGCGTTATCTTACAGCAATTTGAAAATCCTGCTAATCCCGCTATGCATCTACGCACTACCGGACTGGAAATATGGAGAGATACCGAGGGGAAAGTCGATATCTTCGTTGCCGGTGTAGGTACTGGCGGGACAATTAGCGGAGTAGGAGAAGCATTGAAGATGCGCGATCCCAGTGTGAAGGCGGTGGCGGTAGAACCTGCCGACTCTCCGGTACTGTCCGGCGGAAAGCCCGGACCTCACAAGATTCAGGGAATCGGCGCCGGTTTCGTACCGAAGACTTATAATGCTTCTGTCGTAGATGAAATTATTCAGGTGCAGAATGACGATGCTATCCGTACCAGTCGTGCGCTGGCGGAGAAAGAAGGGCTGTTGGTCGGCATATCTTCGGGAGCAGCCGTCTATGCGGCTACCGAACTGGCGAAACGTCCCGAAAACGAAGGGAAGATGATCGTAGCCTTATTGCCTGATACGGGAGAGCGTTATTTATCCACTATCCTGTACGCGTTTGAAGAGTATCCTTTGTAAAGGAACGTTTTTTTTGAAAGAAATATAGAGAATAATCCTGTGGTTACTTGGCAAAACCGTATATTTGCCAAGTAACCATTTTTATTTAATACTATGCAAAACAAGACGTTAGGGATTCTGATGATTATTCTCCTGCTGCTTTCTGCCTGTAAAGATGAAGAAACTCCTCTCTCTTCAACGAAGCAATTAATCAGTTTTTCGATTCAGAAGAGTGACAATCAAGGTAAAATTAAGAATGATGTGAGAGGTTCCATTAAAGGGAATGTGATAACGCTGTCAATGGATCAATATGATGACCTGAAGTCATTGATTGCTACATTCAAGTATGAGGGAACGTCTGTAAGTGTGAATGGAGTCGGGCAGGAATCCGGCATCACTTCGAATGATTTTTCCCGGCCGCTGATGATTCTCGTAGAAGCAGAAGACGGCAGCAGGGAACAATATACAGTCGAAGTTGTCTTGAAAGATGCGCAGGTGTTATCCGAATTTCGCTTTTTGAGAAAAGATAATGCTTTGCTGACTGCTGATGTCTCATGTACGATTGAAGATGAGACTATTGTATCTTCCTACACATTTCCACAATCGAAACTGATTCCTGTCTTTACGACTGATGCCGTGAAAGTAATGGTAGATGATGTAGAACAGGTCAGCGGTGTGACGGAGATTGATTTCACCTCTCCAGTCACTTATCAGTTTGTGATGCGGAATGGAGAAGTAGTCCGATACATCCTGACGCTGGACTTTATCCTGATTCCTCAGTTTACGATCACGACAGAAGACCCTAGTATAACGGAAATACCAAGTAAGGATTATTATTTGAATGCGACTCTCACCGTGGATGGCAAGGGGATTTATGAGAACTATACAGGCAAGACAGAGGTGAAAGGAAGGGGAAACTCCACATGGGGATATCCGAAGAAACCTTACCGGTTAAAGCTTGATAAGAAATCTGAGATTTGTGGTTTGGGAAAAGCGAAGAATTATGTATTACTGGCTAATCATATCGATCCTACCTTGATGCTTAACTCAGTTGCCTTCAAAGTCGGGCAATTGCTGAATATTCCTTTCACCAATCATGCCATTCCGGTGGATGTGGTTCTGAATGGCAAATACAAGGGTTCCTATCTACTGACGGAACAGATAGAAATCAAAGAAAACCGTGTGGATTTGGATGAGAATAACAGCGTGATGTGGGAGCTTGATTCCTATTTTGATGAAGATCCGAAATTCAAGTCCGAAGCATTCAATCTTCCGGTGATGGTGAAAGACCCCGATTTGACTACAGAGCAGTTTGAGTATTGGAAGAAAGATTTTAATGCATTTACCGTGCAGTTTGCAAAGGAGCCGTTAGAAGGAAATATGTATGTGGATATGATTGATATTGAATCGGTTGCAAAATATCTGATTACCTTTAATTTAGTACACAATATGGAGATTAACCATCCGAAAAGCATCTTTATTCATAAAGAGGGGAAGGGTAAGTATGTTATGGGACCGATCTGGGACTTTGACTGGGCGTATGATTATGAAGGTAAAGAGACACATTTCGGGAGTTATGAAACTCCGCTCTTTTCTGATGATATGAATGGAGTGGGAACCGCTTTTTTCCGACGCTTCCTACAAGACAGTCGGGTGAGAACTATTTATAAAAACTTTTGGCAAGACTTTAAGTCAAATAAATTAAATGAGTTGTTGCAGTATATAGATGATCAGGCCAAGCTTATTAAACCATCTGTAACGAGAAATAGTGAATTATGGGAAAACACCCGTTCCTTTGATGCGAAAGTGATAGAACTGAAGAATTGGTTGAAAAATAGGGCAGAGTATATAGATGGTGAAGTAAATCAATACTGATAGAGTTTCATATATTAGCATTTCACTTCTCAGTCATTGACACTTGACTTTCGTTGACACTTGACTTCTCAGATAGAGGCTGACTAAAAAGTCGGTTGTATCTCTATTCTCCTCCTTCGGGAAGGAGGAGTACCCGTAGGGGGAGGTGGTAGGTGAATACATAACTCTGTCATTTACAATAAAATAGGAACATACATCATTTTTCCTACCACCTCGGTCTTCGACCACTCCTCCTTCCGGAAGGAGGAGAGTGTAGATACTCCCGACTTTTTAGTCACTCCCTGCCTGATAGACTGACTTATAACATCATGAAAATACATGATTTTGCAAGTGATTCCATGAGATTTGTACATCTCATGGTTTTTCGTCTGCCCGCAGACCGAAAACTTTTCCTGTCATCTGATCTACAGGTACTTTCCATACTTTGACATTCCGTACGGCAGGATCGGAATAGCTGAACTGATCCTTCGTGTAATGGCGCATGATAATGTCCAGTGCACGGCGCTTTTCCTCCATATCTTCTATGAATTCTACTTTTCCACGGCACATTGCACTCTCCGAGCGCATACTGTAGCTGCAAGCTACCTGCTTGTGCTGATAGACAAGTTTGTGTCCGAGGCTGAACGTGATACACACGTTGTTATTACGTTGCAGCATTTCTATCTTTCCCCCTTCGGGGCCGGAATGGAGGTAAAGAGTATCGTTTTCATAACCGAAGTTCATAGGAACTACGTATGGATTGCCTTCTAAGTCTGTTATGCCTACAAAGCAGGCATCAGCTTGAAGAATAACGGATTCGATTCGTTGCTTGTCTTCGATAACGATTGTTTTCATTCTAATGTCGGTTTTTAAAGGTTTGTGCCAAGCCTTTGGCACAGTTGTGCCACCGCATTGGCACTACTATGCCAAGCCCTTGGCACAAGCGTGCCAATAGGGTGGCACAGAAGAGTATACTATTAATTCGTTTTTACAGTACTTGTTTCTATTTCTCAATCAGCGCAAAGTCTAATTGCTTCTTCTCCAGATTGGCGCGTGCCACACGAATGGTGATGGCATCTCCCAGGCTGTATATCTTGTTCTTACGGCGTCCGCGGAGGCAATAATTCTTTTCGTCGAATTCATAATAGTCATCATCCAGGTCACGGATCGGAACCATGCCTTCGCATTTGTTCTCGTTGAGTTCAACGTAAAGGCCCCATTCCGTAACACCGGAGATCACACCGTCATAAATCTGTCCGAGACGTTCGCTCATGAATTCTACCTGTTTGTATTTGATAGAAGCACGTTCGGCATTGGCTGCAATCTGTTCCATGTTCGAACTGTGGTCGCAGAGGTCTTCGTATTTGCTTTCGGATACGCTACGACCGCCGTCCATATACTTCGTAACCAAGCGGTGTACCATCATATCCGGGAATCGGCGGATGGGTGAAGTGAAGTGGGTGTAATAGTCGAATGCCAGTCCGTAGTGACCAATATTGTGCGTAGAATAACGCGCTTTCTGCATGGCGCGGATGGATACGGTTTCAATCAGGTTTTCCTCCTTCTTGCCATGAATATCGTCCAGCAAATGGTTGATAGACTTTGATATATCTGTTTTCGTTCCGCTTGTACGTACCTTATAGCCGAAGCGGGCGATGAACTGTGACAGGTTTTCCAACTTTTCCGGATCGGGCAGATCGTGGATACGATAAGGAAGTACTTTAGGTTTCTTGTTTTTAGGCACTCGTCCCACTTTCTCTGCAACTGTTCTGTTGGCAAGCAGCATGAATTCTTCTACCAGCTTGTTGGCATCTTTGGATTCTTTGAAGTATACGCTGATAGGTTTTCCCTTTTCGTCGATTTCGAACTTCACCTCATAGCGGTCGAAGTTGATAGCTCCTGCTGCGAAACGTTTCTCGCGAAGTGCTTTGGCGATGGTATCCAGCATGAGAACTTCTTCTTTAAAATCGCCCGTTTTCGTTTCGATGATCTGTTGCGCCTCTTCGTATGTGAAGCGACGGTCGGAGTTGATGACGGTATGTACGATGCGGGAGTCTCTTACTTCTCCTTTTTCGGTAATGTCAAAGATGACGGAGAATGCGAGTTTCTCTTCATTCGGACGCAGGGAGCAGATGAAGTTGCACAGGCGTTCGGGAAGCATCGGAATGGTGCGGTCCACCAGATAAACGGAAGTCGCCCGCTTCTCTGCTTCTTTGTCGATGATGCCGCCTTCTTTTACATAGTGAGTCACGTCGGCGATATGTACGCCTACTTCCCACAATCCGTCTTTGATGGGGCGGATCGAAAGTGCGTCGTCGAAGTCCTTGGCGTCTTTCGGGTCGATGGTGAAAGTCGTTACCTTACGGAAGTCTTCGCGTCTGGCTATCTCTTCCGGAGTAATTTCTGCGGGGATCTTATCAGCTGCTGTTTCTACCGCTTTCGGATATACGTAGGGCAGGCCGAACTCAGCGAGGATAGCGTGCATTTCTGTTGTATTGTCTCCTGCTACCCCGAGGATGTCGATCACTTGTCCGATAGGATTCTTTGCTTTGTCGGGCCATTCGGTTACTTTCACGATTGCCTTGTCACCGGTTTTTCCTCCTTTCAGCTTCTCTTTCGGGATGAAGATGTCGTTGGCAAGCGTACGGTTTTCCGTAACTAAGAATGCATACGACTTGGCTACTTCCAGTGTACCTACAAAGGTGTCATTGGCACGTTCCAGAATCTCGATGACTTCTCCTTCCGCGTCTTTATTCTTCCGCTTGGCGTAGAAAGTGATCTTTACTTTGTCATTGTTCATGGCATGTGCCGAATTGCGTTCGGCAACAAAGATCGGATCGCCTCCACCTTCGGGGATAAATGAGTTCTTTCCGTTGCTCTTGCGTTGGAAGGTACCGATCATCTCCGTTCCGTGATTGTTGAGGCGGAACTTTCCTTTTTCAATTTCGGAAATATAATCGTCATCTGAAAGGTCGTGTAACAGGTCAGCGCATAGCATTTTCTGCGGATGGGTAGTGAGATGCAACTCCGAGAAAATATACTTCATACTAAGCGTTTCGCTGGGTTTGGCATGGAAAAAGTCTATCAATAACGCTGCCAGCTCTTTCTTACTCATCCTTTTGCCGGCCTTTTTCTCTTTCTTTTCTTTCTTTTTCGCCATAATGTATAGAATTGATTTATTTGAAAATTCTTTGATGGGAGTACAAAGTAAACAAATATTTGAATTTGATAGTTATGAATTGGATAAAACTTTCGCTGACTTCGATAATTTCGTCCTTATTAAAATAAAAAGTATTCCTTCTAAGGTGATTTAGGAGGAATGCCTATAAGAGAGAATAATTGAGAAATGCAAAATGGCTTTTATTTTATATTTATTGTATCTTTGTAGCATCATTCTTTTCTTATACATTGAGGTTATAATTAATGGAGAGTATCTTAATAACAGGAGCAAGCGGATTTATAGGAAGTTTTATTGTCGAAGAGGCATTAAAACGAAAGTTTGGTGTGTGGGCGGGGATTCGTCCTACCAGCAGCAAAAAGTACTTGAAGAACCGGAAGATCCACTTTCTGGAACTGGACTTTGCCCATCCCAATGAATTACGTGCCCAACTCTCCGGACATAAAGGAACCTATAATAAGTTTGATTATATCATCCATTGTGCGGGAGTCACGAAATGTCCGGATAAGAATACCTTTGATTATGTGAATTATCTACAGACCAAATACTTTATTGATACACTGAAAGCGCTGAATATGGTTCCGAAGCAATTCATCTATATCAGTACGCTGAGCGTATTCGGGCCTGTACGCGAAAAAGACTATTCGCCGATAGAAGCCGATGATGGCCCGATGCCTAATACTGCCTATGGTTTTAGTAAGCTCAAGGCTGAACTCTATATTCAGAGTATTCCCGGTTTCCCTTATGTCATTTATCGCCCTACAGGAGTTTACGGCCCTCGTGAACTGGATTATTTCCTGATGGCGAAGTCAATCCGGCAGCATGTTGACTTCTCTGTCGGCTTCCGGCGGCAGGACCTGACTTTTGTTTATGTAAAAGACATTGTGCAGGCCATCTTCCTTGGAATAGAAAAAAAAGTGACTAGAAGAGCCTATTTTCTGACTGACGGGAAGGTGTATAATAGTCGTGTATTTTCGGACTTAATACAAAAAGAACTGGGTAATCCGTTTGTTATTCATGTGAAATGTCCATTAATTGTGCTAAAAGTTATATCTTTGCTCGCTGAATTCATTGCAACACGTTCCGGCAAGAGCAGTACGCTGAATTCTGATAAATATAAAATAATGAAACAACGTAACTGGCAATGTGATATAACCCCTGCCATTAATGAGTTAGGGTATGCTCCCGAATATGACTTGGAGAAGGGAGTCCGTGAAACCATTGACTGGTATAAAAACGAAGGATGGCTTTAGACTTATTTAAGCGAGTGGAAACCCGGAAGGGGTTGTTTGCTGTGGAGAAGATAACATTGATTTATAATCTGTTGACCTCCATTTTGATTCTGTTCCTGTTTCAGCGAATGGATCATCCATGGCACATGTTGCTGGATAGGGCGATGATCGCTGCAATGACTTTTCTGCTGATGTATCTTTATCGGTTGGCTCCTTGCAAGTTTTCGGCGTTTGTACGTGTTGCTATTCAGATGAGCCTGCTTTCCTACTGGTATCCGGATACGTTTGAGTTTAACCGGTTCTTTCCGAATCTCGACCATGTGTTTGCTATAACCGAGCAGTTTATCTTCAATGGGCAACCTGCTATCTGGTTCTGTCATACATTCCCGCATCTTTTGGTCAGTGAAGCATTCAATATGGGATATTTCTTTTATTATCCGATGATGCTCATTGTGACGGTGTTTTATTTTATCTATAAGTTTGAATGGTTTGAGAAGATGTCGTTTGTACTGGTAACTTCTTTCTTTATCTATTATCTGATTTATATCTTTGTTCCGGTAGCAGGGCCGCAGTTCTACTTCCCGGCTATAGGTTTTGATAATGTATCTAAAGGAATTTTCCCGGCTATCGGCGATTATTTCAATAACAATCAGGAGTTACTTCCCGGTCCGGGCTATCAACATGGCTTCTTTTACAGTTTGGTAGAAGGTTCGCAGCAAGTGGGAGAGCGTCCTACGGCAGCTTTCCCCAGTTCGCATGTCGGTATTTCTACCATTCTTATGATTATGGCATGGCGTGGAAGTAAGAAGTTGTTTGCCTGTCTGATCCCTTTCTATATGCTGCTTTGCGGGGCTACCGTGTATATTCAGGCACACTACGTTATCGATGCGATCGTAGGTTTCTTCTCTGCATTCTTGTTGTATGTTGTGGCGACGTGGATGTTCAAGAAGTGGTTTGCGCAGCCGATGTTTAAGTAAAACTAATCTAAAAGAGAATTTACTTTTTCAGGAATTGTTTCGAATATCCGGAACAATTCTTCTTTCGTTTCTGCCCGCAACATGGCAATACGAGTCTCTTTAAAATTAGGAATCCCTTTGAACAACGGACTGGCAGCCAAGTGGCGGCGCACGTGCAAGATGCCCCTGCGTTCATCAAGCAGATTCACACTGTCAATCACTTCCTGGCGAAGTACCTCCATACACCATTCAAAGCTGAGTGGCGGCAATTCCTCCCCTGTTTCCAGATAATGCTTTACTTCCTTGAATATCCAGGGACGTCCGAAGCTGGCACGACCGATCATGACGGCATCTACTCCGTAGCGGTCAAAACACTCCTTGCAGCGTTGGGGCGTTGTCACATCTCCGTTGCCAATGATAGGAATGTGCATCCTTTGATTGTTCTTTACTTCTCCGATCAGTGTCCAGTCTGCTTCTCCGGTGTACATCTGCGCACGGGTTCTACCGTGAATGGTCAGTGCGGCAATGCCGCAATCCTGTAGTTGTTCTGCCAGATCTACAATGATTTTATTGTTGGCGTCCCATCCCAAACGGGTTTTTACTGTGACAGGTATTTTGACTGCGTCCACTACGGCACGGGTAATTTCCAGCATCTTCGGAATATTCTGCAGCATTCCTGCTCCTGCTCCTTTTCCTGCTACTCTCTTCACGGGGCAGCCGAAGTTTATGTCGAGAATATCGGGCTGCGCCTGCTCTACGATCTTCGCAGCTTCGACCATCGTTTCCGTATCTTTACCATAAATCTGAATGGCTACAGGGCGTTCTTCATCGCTGATACTCAGT
The DNA here is from genome assembly GCF_023656585.1 of Bacteroides sp. B1-V-101. Classification (NCBI taxonomy): domain Bacteria; kingdom Pseudomonadati; phylum Bacteroidota; class Bacteroidia; order Bacteroidales; family Bacteroidaceae; genus Bacteroides; species Bacteroides sp. B1-V-101. Next base: position 16,086 of record NZ_JAMOKH010000038.1, read on the forward strand.
TTCTGTGCAGTCTTGCTGACAGCGCGTATCAGTGCATCGCTCGATACAAATTCAGTATATACCATGTCAGCTCCGAACTTTTTGCACATCAGGCGGAAAGCAGGATCTGTCACGTCCTCCATCGGGGCGAGTAGTATAGGGTGTTCTCCCAGGTCTATATGGCTTATTTTCATAATCGATACTTCTTTTTGCGGTGCAAAGGTACGGATAAAAACTGAAAGAACTATTTGTTGAGGTAAGTTTCACGGATACGGATTAATTCGTACCTTTGCATTCTCCTATCACATTTAAATGATTATCAGATAGTAAAATGAATATAAAAGATTTTGAAATAATGGCGCCTGTCGGTTCGCGTGAATCCCTTGCGGCAGCCATTCAGGCTGGAGCCGATTCTATCTATTTTGGTATAGAAAACCTTAACATGCGTGCCCGTTCTGCCAATACGTTTACCGTTGATGACTTGCGTGAGATAGCTCAGACGTGTGATGAACATGGAATGAAAAGCTATCTGACCGTTAATACCATTATCTATGATAAGGATATTCCTTTGATGCGTACCATTGTGGACGCGGCTAAAGCGGCAGGAATATCAGCGGTGATCGCTGCCGATGTAGCGGTAATGAACTATGCCCGTCAGATCGGTCAGGAAGTACACCTGTCTACTCAATTGAACATATCGAATGCGGAAGCCTTGAAATTCTACGCCCAGTTTGCCGATGTCGTAGTGCTGGCCCGTGAGTTGAATCTGGAACAGGTGGCCGAGATTTATCGTCAGATTCGGGAAGAGAATATCTGCGGTCCGAGCGGAGAGCAGATTCGTATTGAAATGTTCTGTCACGGTGCCTTGTGCATGGCAGTCTCCGGTAAGTGCTATTTGTCTCTGCACGAAATGAATCACTCGGCCAATCGGGGTGCCTGTATGCAGGTATGCCGCCGTTCTTATACGGTTCGCGATAAGGAGACGGATGTGGAACTGGATATCGACAATGAATATATCATGTCACCGAAAGACTTGAAGACCATTCATTTTATGAATAAGATGATGGATGCGGGTGTGCGTGTATTCAAGATTGAGGGACGTGCCCGCGGTCCTGAGTATGTGCGTACGGTGGTGGAATGTTATAAAGAAGCGATAAAGGCCTATCTGGATGATACGTTTACAGACGAAAAGATTGCCGCTTGGGATGAACGTCTGAAGGCAGTCTTTAACCGTGGCTTTTGGGATGGCTACTATCTGGGACAACGCTTGGGCGAATGGACACGGAATTATGGTTCGGCCGCTACGGAACGTAAAATCTATGTGGGCAAAGGTATCAAATACTTCTCCAATATCGGTGTCTCTGAGTTCTTGGTAGAAGCTGCCGAAGTCAGTGTAGGTGACAAGCTGCTGATAACGGGACCTACCACCGGCGCAGTCTTTATGACACTGGACGAAGCGCGTGTCGATCTGAAGCCGGTAGAGACGGTAAAGAAAGGTCAGCGTTTCTCAATGAAATCAGAGAAGATACGTCCCAGCGACAAATTATATAAATTGGTATCTACCGAAGAATTGAAGAAATTCAAGGGACTTGATGTAGAACAGAAAAGAGGATAAACGATGAGCCAGTATATCTACGAATTGGAGATGAAGGTGCGTGATTACGAATGTGACCTTCAGGGGATTGTCAACAATGCCAATTATCAGCATTATCTGGAGCATACCCGCCACGAGTTTCTGACCTCGGTAGGTGTTAGCTTTGCGGCGTTGCATGAACAGGGAGTCGATCCGGTAGTGGCACGTATCAATATGGCTTTCAAGACTCCGTTGAAGAGTGGGGATGAGTTTGTCTCCAAACTGTATATGAAGAAAGAAGGCATCAAATACGTATTCTATCAGGATATCTTCCGCAAAAGCGATCAGAAAGTAGTAGTGAAATCCACTGTTGAGACGGTATGTGTGGTAAACGGACGTTTAAGTAACAGCGAATTGTTCGACAATGTCTTTGCCCCATACCTGAAATGACCAATAACGAACAAGAACAAATATATAGCATCGCTCTGACAATGGTGCCCGGTATCGGGCACATTGGAGCGAAACGTCTGGTAGAGGGCATGAAGAGTGCCACCGATGTGTTCCGCTTCCGGAAAGAACTGGCGCAGCGATTATCCGGAGTACATGAATGGGTGTCGGATGCACTGGACTGTCCGTCAATTATTGCCCGTGCTGAACAGGAAGTCGCATTCCTGCAAAAGAATCATATCCAGTGCCTGACATTTCACGATGAGGCATACCCTTCCCGCTTGCGGGAGTGTGAAGACGCTCCTGTTGTATTGTTTTATAAGGGAAATGCCGATTTGAATGCTCTCCATATCATTAATATGGTGGGCACCCGCCACGCTACTGATTACGGTACGCAACTCTGTACTACTTTTCTCCGTGACTTAAAAACTTTGTGTCCTGATGTATTAATTATCAGCGGCCTTGCTTACGGCATTGATATCAATGCCCACCGGAGTGCATTGGACAATGACTTGCCTACAGTCGGTGTATTAGCTCACGGACTGGACCGTATTTATCCTTCTCTTCATCGTAAGACAGCCGTTGAAATGCTTGATAAAGGTGGATTGTTGACAGAATTTCCCGTCGGTACAACACCGGATAAACACAATTTTATCAGTCGCAACCGTATTGTGGCCGGTATGTGTGATGCTACGATTGTGGTAGAATCGGCTGCCAAAGGCGGCTCTCTGATCACAGCCGAGCTTGCGGAAAGCTATCACCGCGACTGTTTCGCCTTCCCTGGTCGTGTGACCGACGAATATTCAAAAGGATGTAACCAACTGATCCGTGACAGTAAAGCATCCCTTCTGTTGTCTGCCGAAGACTTGGTGGAGGCGATGGGATGGACGTTGGATTCACATCCAGTAAAGGTAGAGAATGTACAGCGCAGCCTGTTTCTGGAACTGACAGAAGAGGAGCAAAAGGTAGTTCATACGTTGGAAAAACAAGGAAACTTACAGATTAATACCTTAGTGGTAGAGACAGATATTCCCGTACATAAAATGAGTGCAATTCTCTTTGAACTGGAAATGAAGGGAGCCGTACGGGTATTGGCAGGAGGAGTTTATCAATTATTATAAATCTAATAACCAACCTAAAACAATTTGAAATGAAACGACATTTTCTAGTATTCATGGCAGCAGTATGCCTGTTATCCGTTCAGAACACACGTGGACAGCAAATGGTGCCTGCGCAGAAAATCTCCGCAACACCTGCTGCCGGCACACAAATGACTCTTGCACAAGCTGATGGGATTGCTTTTCGTGTACTTTCTTTTTCTGAGGCTTTAAAAAGAGCGGAGGTGGAAGACAAACTGCTTTTTGTCGACTGCTTCACGACTTGGTGCGGTCCTTGCAAGAGGTTATCCAAAGTAGTTTTTAAAGATTCCCTGGTTGCCGATTATTTTAACCGTCATTTTGTGAATCTGAAGATGGACATGGAGAAAGGTGAAGGAGTGGAACTCAGAAAGAAATATGGGGTACACGCATATCCTACCCTTCTTTTCATTAATTCAAGCGGTGAGGTCGTATACCGACTGGTAGGTGCTGAGGATGCTCCTGAATTGCTGAAGAAAGTGAAACTGGGTGTAGAGTCCGGTGGACTTTCGGGACTTAAGAAACGTTATGAAGCTGGTGACCGTGATTTGGCTTTTATCTGCGGATATATCAATGCGCTTTCTGCTGCCAACCGTGAACAGGAGGCAGGAAAGGTGGCAGCTGATTTCTTGCAGGGAAGTGAGCAGAAAATGCTGGAAGATGAAGATTACTTCTTGGTATTCTATTACTATGTGCATGATGTCAACTCTTCCGCATTTCAGTATGCGGTAAACCATAAGAAAGAAATTACTGATAAATTTCCCCGTCAGGCCGCTTCTCTCGACCGCAGACTGCTCGAAGACTGGATAGCCGGTTCATATGCCTACCTGAAAGTGGACGAGTCCAATCACTGTACATTTGATGAGCAGGGACTGGATGCCTACGTGGCGAAGATGAAACAGATGAATGTGGCGGAAGCTGACATGATAGGCGAGAGTCTGCGCCTCAGCAGAGACGGTATAATGAAGCAATGGGATTCATTTGTGAAACGTGGCGATAAGATACTTGCTTCGCACACCATTTTGGGTGACGAAGGGCATTTATTGCAATGGGTGAACTGGCTCAATAAGGAATGTGCAGATATGTCATTGCGTGAGAAAGCTGCTCAGTGGTGTGATAAAGCCTGCGAAGAATTGATAAAGAAGAATGAGGAGATCAAAAAGAACTTGCCTCCCGGAGCTATTCCGGCCATCTCCATGGTAGACCATAAAGGGCAGTTACTACAAGTGGCAGAGAAGCTGAGAAAACTGATGCAACAAAGTTGAGACCCTGTAGGGATTCATAAATAAGAGGGTGTGCCAAAACTCCCCTTTTAACGAAATCATCCTCGCTACAACTATCTTTGTGGCGAGGATGGATTTTTAATTAATATTCCCGTATTTCATTCTTATAGATTTTTACTTCTACCAGCTTTTGGGCGTTTACATCCGAGACCCAAAGAGTGTTTTGGTCTACCAGCAGCTTCTCGGGTTTCTTAAAAGTATATCCTTTGACGGACTTAAAACTGTTTTCCCAGTTCCCTTTGGTTCGGTCATAGATAAATAGAGACCCGTTTTGGGCAGATAGAATCATTCGATTTTCATGCAACGCGATGCCGCAGGGATTGAAGCTCAGAGGGAGCGTTTTTTCTGTGTCAATCAGTATCTTCTGATCTCCTTTTTCTATCAGTGTGGTGTCGATGGCTTGAATTTTCTGATTGCCGTATTGCCCGAAATCAGCAAGATAAACGATACCGGTGGAATCCTGCACCATCTGATGAGAATGGAAACCGTTATTCACATCCATTCCATCTCCTTTACTGCGGCAATAGAAAGGAACTTTCTGATAATTCTCCAAAGTTACGTCAGCTTCCCGGTAGACTAACAGATTCTTTTTGGTACGAATCATGATATTTCCGTCCGGTGTGATAGCCATAGCGTGAGAGTGTACCATCTGATTGATTCCGTCTCCCCAGTTACCTGTGCCGATGCGTGTGATGAACTCCAGCGTCCGTACATCGAATACATCTATTCGGGAACTTATGTTTGCAAGGTACAGCCGGTTACCGGATATTCCGATCGCTTCAATCTTATCCGGAAACTTCTGTTCTGCCTCTTTATATTTCCAGCTTTTGAGCGAAGCCAGATGTCGGTTCTTGTTCCGGTCATAAAGTTCCAGACTAAAAGCTCCGCTTTGAATATTGGCTACAAAAAGAGTATCTCCTTTTATGTAAGTAGGTCCGGGGGTGAATTGACCTTCAGCCAAGGCGAAGTCTGTGGCGGATAACTGTCGTGCCGCTTCGTATGAATAGTAATAATAGCTTGTATATGGCTCTGCGGGTTTTGTAGCCGGGCGGACTTCCGGGTTTTCTTCTTCCGAGCAACTACCTGTGATTAATGCCATTAGTAACAGACATCCGGTATATAATTTTTCTTTTCTCATGTCTTCTTTTTTTTTAATTCAACTTTTCTACAGGGATTCCCGTTACTGTATGTGCATTCCGGTCTACTATGAACAATGTCTGCCGTGCCATTGACATCTTTTCCACGTTACTGAAGGTGTGTCCTTCGACAGTTGTGTAATCCTTAATCACAGTCCCTGTCTCCGGATTGACTTCGGCCAGGGCGATAGGCTGATTCTTGCCTGTAGCAAAGGAGACGAACATTCGTTTGCCGATAAATGCAATGTCGTACGGCGAATAAGAGGTCAGATTAATGACCCGTTGGGCTTTCCATTCCACCTGTTCGCGCATTGCCTGAAGGTCGAATACATAAATCTTCTTATTTCCCTGGTGGGTGGTATAAAGTAACCCGTCGTTGCCGATTGTCTGCCCGTAAGTACCCATTGCCTCTCCCATATTCGATGTCCGGCAATAATTGGGCACATTTTTGAAGCTTTTTCCGGGGACAATATCGTCTTCGATAAATACACATACCCGTTTCTTATCTCGGATAAACACACATCCCCGGTGTACCAGTACATCGAAAGCATGAACCGTTTGGTTGCTTCCTTCTCCCCAAGAGCCTGTGCCGATGGTTGCCACCAGTTCAAAAGTCTTTTCATCAAAAATATCAGTCCGGCTTTGTTCGTTTGTAACGTAAATCTTACCGTGGGCTACGGTCACGCCGTTCGGTGTTGCGGCAAATCCCTTTGTTGCCCCTCCTTCCGTCCACTCTTTCAGGCTTTTTATGTGCGTCAGTTTGCCGTTCTGCTCTTCCAGAATCTCCAGACTGAAATTTCCGCTGGCATTGTTCACGATGTAGATTCGGTTGCCATATACACAGACATCCTTGGGCGCAAAAGTCGATTCCGTGGCTTGGGGAATATCTTTGTAGGTGATGATGCAGGAGAGTGGTGTTCCTTGCGCAGTATCCTCATCCTCTTCTTTCAATATCGGCGATAGTCCACCGTCGATTGCATCCAGTTCAGGGTCTTCAATGATGTATCGGGAAGCGTTGTATTTTGAGCTGCCATAAAGTTTGCCATAGCGGCGGGTGTGCATGAATCTTCGTGAGTACACCGGAAGTTTCTTTTCGATGCATAGTTTGTTGTATACGGTGGCGCAGAGGGTAATCCATCCGGTTCCCGTTTGTTCGTAAGTCATGTTTCCGCTGTGCCCGTAGCCGAGGCAATGACCCAACTCGTGAAACGTGGCGCTGGTGTGCGCTCCGTCGTCTGCGTAGTGTTCCAGAAAGCACCATTCGTTGAGTCCATAAGTTTCTCCGCCTCCCAGTCCGTCTACGGTTGTCACTTTCCCGATAACGAAGCCGGAGTGGTTGATTACTTTTTTGAGGAGCATATCGATGTCAATAACAGTTTTGTTGGCGTCACTATGCAGTTTGCCTCTGTATTTTTCCAGTTCTTCGGCAAATTCCTTTGACGAGAACATATAGCCGTAGTTCAGCATCATTGCTACCGCTTCCCGGGCGTGAGCCGGATAAAGTGGATAGGCCCATGAACCGGTCTGACTATAGGCGGAGAAACGTACGTTGTATTTGGACTTGGTGGAAAGCAGTTTTTGATAGTATTTGTCATTACATTCTATTTCCAGTTTGAAGTCGGCTGCGGACAGGTGTGGATTTGCCATAATCTGGATTTCTTTTCCTGAACGGGTGATGTAACGCTTGCTTTGCGTCAGCATCGGCAGTTCCTTATGAAATTCAGTGAAAGCTGGGAGCACATCGAACTTTGCCAGTTGGAATGCTTCTTCATATCCGCTGATGGTTGCCCACACAGTCACCTCCTTGACAGGACGGGGCGAATAGAAACGGATAAATAACTCTTGCTGCTCGGTGATGCTGACTTGCAGGGGCTGGTTTACTCTGAATCCCCGCTGGGTGTTATTGAATAGAATCGTGGCAGGCTCATCATCCTGAAGCATTAATTTGAAAACATCCGGAGTCAGGTCTTTCTCTGCTATCCGGATTATTCCATACGGGTTCTCTGTTGTTTCGCTGTCTGTGTCTGCCGGCGTTTCTATTAAGTCGTCTTTGGTGCAGCTTTGCAGTCCCCATATACAGAAAATAAGAAAATAGGTGAAACGAAAGATTCTGTGGAATATCATATTTCTTTTTTTAGTTTGCGGGCGGCAAAGGTATAAAAAAAATGTTTATCACCATTCATCCTGCTTTTTTTCCCTTATCTTAGTGGCGTAATAAAAAACAAACAACTATGAATCAAACACGTTGTATTGTAATTTTGTCTATTCTTGCTCTTTTTGTAGCAAGCGTATCTGTTGCCGGAAATATCTCTTTGCCGGATGCTTCTCAAAAGGTTTTTGAAGGAAAACCATGTATTAACTCTCCCCGGGCGATTGGCAATTATCCTGCCAGTCCTTTCCTCTTTTATATTCCTACTACCGGTCAGCGGCCGATGGAATGGAGTGCGGAGAAACTTCCGAAAGGATTGAAACTGGATTCGAAAACAGGGATTATCACAGGATCAGTAGCTTCTAAAGGTGAATATACCGTCACTCTTAAAGCTAAGAACGCATTGGGGACCAGTACGGAAAAGCTCGTGATCCGCATTGGTGATGACCTGTTGCTGACTCCTCCCATGGGTTGGAACAGTTGGAATACTTTCGGGCGACATCTCACCGAGGAGTTGGTTTTGCAAACTGCGGATGCGCTGGTAGCCAACGGAATGCGGGATTTAGGCTATTCCTATATTAATATCGACGACTTCTGGCAGTTGCCCGAACGGGGAGCTGACGGACATTTGCAGATCAATAAAGATAAGTTCCCGCGTGGAATAAAGTATGTGGCAGATTATCTGCACGAACGTGGCTTCAAACTCGGAATTTATTCGGATGCAGCCGATAAGACTTGTGGTGGTGTATGCGGCAGTTACGGCTACGAAGAAGTGGATGCGAAAGATTTCGCTTCGTGGGGTGTCGATTTGTTGAAGTATGATTATTGCAATGCTCCTGTCGACCGGGTGGAGGCTATGGAGCGCTATGCAAAGATGGGAAAGGCGTTGCGTGCTACGGGACGTTCCATCGTGTTCTCCATTTGTGAGTGGGGACAGCGCGAACCTTGGAAATGGGCAAAACAGGTAGGCGGACATTTGTGGCGCGTTTCGGGAGATATAGGCGATGTCTGGAACCGGGAAGCCAACAAGTTGGGCGGGCTTCGTGGTATCCTGAATATTCTTGAAATCAATGCTCCTTTGAGTGAATATGGCGGTCCTTCCGGTTGGAATGATCCGGATATGCTGGTAGTTGGTATCGGTGGTAAGAGTATGAGTATCGGATATGAATCGGAAGGTTGCACCCACGAACAGTATAAGTCTCATTTTGCATTATGGTGTATGATGGCTTCTCCATTACTTTGCGGAAATGACGTGCGAAGTATGAATGACAGTACATTGCAGGTTCTGTTGGATAGGGACCTGATTGCTATCAACCAGGATGTGTTGGGCAAGCAGGCGGAGCGCAGCATCCGTGCAGATCATTATGATATTTGGGTAAAGCCGTTGGCTGACGGTCGCAAAGCGGTAGCTTGTTTTAACCGGGCGGATACTCCACGTACTATAGAATTAAATTCAAAAACGGTGGAAGACCTGTCTTTGGAGCAGGTGTATAGTCTTGACAGCCGTTCTATGGAAAATGCTGCGAATAACATAATGGTGGACTTGGCGCCTTACCAATGCAAGGTTTATATCTGTGGAAAGCCGAAAAAATAGTCAATGACAGTACTGGAATGACAGTAATAAATCTCTGAGGTAAAATAAAGAAAGGTTGAGGCATAAAAAAGGAGCAACGCCTTGCTCCAACCTTTGTTAACCTTAAATCTAATACTATGAAAAAAATCACATGACAAATGTAAGTCTTCTTGCTATTCCTTCCAAATAATATTCTTGTATTTGCGTCTCTTTTGATTTCTTTCACGGATTTTCACTGTTATCGCACACAATGGGTCTGAATTGAGGAATCTCAGCCTTTTTATTAACTAACAAGTTTGTTACTAACAAAGTTGTTAGTAACAAACTTGTTAGTCATTGACGATGCAATCCTTGCTTATGTGCCAGTACTCCAGTTTTTTAATTTGTTATTAACGCTCGAAGGTCTTGAGGACTTGACAAAGGCTTTTTTATGTTGTATATTTGTAGTCGTAATAACAACAATAAAACTCAAATCAAAACTTAGAAACGAATGAGAGGAATCTTATCTTTTGCTGCACTGGCTGCGATGTACTTCCCCGGATGTACAACGAGTAAAAATGCGGTGCATTGTCTCAGCCGATGGATTAAAGGTTGTAACCCGTTGGTCAAAGAACTTATACCGACAGGTTACTTGCCGTACAATCACCGGTTTTTGACATCAAAACAGTATAAGATCATAACAAAACATCTAGGAGATCCTTATGAGGATTAGGGCATAAGTAGCTCGGAAATGAGCAAAAGGCTGCAAACTTTTACGGAGTTTGCAGCCTTTTTTGTTGCATAAATTCAAGAAAAAGAGATTTGAAAGGCGTATCGGCGTTTTTAATAAACTTGGGAACCGTTTCTAATAAACGATGAAAGAATTTATTAGAAACTCAAATACGGTTTTAGTATACAGTGTCTATGTTTTTCATTGTGGGTAAATCGGGAGAAGGCAGTATCGTATTCATTGGATTAGTATATTGGTAAATTTGCATGACTATTTTTACCTTTCTCTCATAGACCGTTTTGTATGACAAAGTATCATGTTGCTTTTTTGTTGGTTATACTATAATGCAGCTAATTTGTACGTAATTCTATTTGAGCAAACAGAATAATTCGTTTATTCGCATATGATAAATACCGAAATGAGTATTATTGCTCTATTATATATATGTATATTCGGTTTTCTAAAATTATAAAGCTATGAGAAAGCACACTTTTCTATTTATTATCTTTTTGTATGTTGGCATCTGCATACAGGTTAAGGCAACAGATCAAAGAGGAGAATATCTCGTCATAGGTAAAGATACATTGGAAATGCTTACTTGACCATTGGGAGATAGTGAGACTCTGAGTAAGCAGGTAAAGAATTGTATTTCGAAGCGCTCCTTCTCTACTGATTGCGGGCGGGGGTATGTCGGTATATGGAGACTGGAAACCGACAGACTCTATTGGGAGAAACAGCAATGAACGCACTTTGGAAAAAAAATATTCATCTGTATAGTCGATTGAAAATAAGCGAATTACTTTAGGATATTTACTGCTTTAAAGCCATTGAAAGGAGACACAAGGGGGACTAAAGGGGACTGGACGGTTTGCGCCCTGTTATATCTTTGCAGAGTCATTCAGACAAAACGGAATGGCAAACAGATAACCTTTATTTTTTTAACCATTTAAACTTTAACAATTATGGCTTTAGAGTATGTAGTAACAAAAAGAGTGTTCGGTTTTGACAAGGACAAAAACGAAAAGTATGTAGCAAAGTCGGTTCGTTCCGGCAGAGTAAGTTTTTCCAAGATGTGTGGCAAGGTGAGCCGTCTTTGTGGAGTTCACCGCAAAGTTGTGGATCTGGTCGTCAGCGGTCTTGTCGATATGATGGCGGAGGACATTGACGACGGAAAGAGTGTTCAGATGGGTGAGTTCGGCATCTTCAGCCCTACCATTCGCGCTAAGAGTGCGGATGACGAGAAGGAAGTATCATCTAAGTCAATCGTCCAAAGAAAGATCCTTTTCTATCCTGGAAAAATATTCAAGACCACGTTGGATGATATGAGTATTACCCGTCGTGCGGAGTTGGATACGGACTATACGGACGGAAGTAGTAACAATGGCAGCGGTAGCGTAAAACCTAATCCCGGTGGAGACGGAGGAAAGGGTGATGAAGAAGCGCCGGACCCGACTGTATAAATCTTCTGTACTTTCTTTTTAGGTAGCAGACAGCGTGGGAAAGGCTTATTGAAAAGTTGCAAATGCACAGATAATCGGTTATACTCGATTTTCTGTGCATTTTTTCTTTATATAATGCCTTGGTGTATCTATTGTTTCCTCCTTATTTGCTTCTAAACTTGCAAATTCGTTCCAATCGTTTCACAGAACCTTCCATGTCCTGTTTTTTGTTCTGCTAGTATGATTTAGTTTATATTATAACTTCTATATTTGTTCACAGAAACGAACAATTATGCAACACGGAATCTATACATGCGTTATTCTCATGGCATTTCTTGCTTTATCAGAAAGTGTGTATGCAGTGGTTCCGGTTTTCACGATTGCGAGTGACACTATCAGGCGGGTGGTGATATATTTCGATCAGGAAGAAACAGATGTTGATTCCTGTTATAAAACTAATAATCAAGAAATTAATGTTTTAGATTCTTTGCTTGAGGAAAGAATAAATTCAAGATATATCACTGCGCTCAATGTGGTCACTTTTGTATCGCCTGACGGAGATTCGGTTTACAATGCCGCATTATCTGTCCGAAGAAACAATTCGATGAGAGAGTTCTTAAGGCAACGTTATCCGTATGTTGATGTCGAAAAGATTAAACTTACTTCTGAAGGAGAAGACTGGTCTGAACTTCGTAAGTTGGTGGCGTCGGATTCAGACTTGCCGGACCGGGAAGAAGTCTTGATGTTGATAGATTATCATCGGGATAACATCGTGAAGCGAAAAGAACTGTTGCAGAAGTTGAATCAGGGAATGGCTTACCGATATATTGTCCGCAACGTGTTACCTAAGTTGAGACGCGCTGAGATTACGGTTGTCCGCAAAGTTCCGGAAATGGAAAAGAATATTTTTGAACCGGTATCTTCTGTCTCCGGATTGTTTGTTTCAAAGCAGGAAGAGGCGCTTCCGAGCGATCAACCTGATAAGCCGGAGGGAGAAAGTAAAGAGAGTATGGCTTATGAGGTGGTAGTGTCGGAGGCAGAAGGGCCGGTTGAAAGTAAAACGGTGCTTGCAGTGAAGAATAATCTGTTGTACGATTTGGCGTTGGCGCCAAATCTGGAAGTAGAGATTCCGGTAGGCAAAAGGTGGTCTTTAAATGCTGAATACAAATGTCCGTGGTGGCTGAACAGTAAACATGATTTCTGTTATCAGCTTCTTTCGGGAGGAGTGGAAGGACGTTGCTGGTTGGGCAATCGTCAGAAGCGCAACCGGTTGACAGGGCATTTTGTTGGGCTTTATGCTGAAGGTGGAATTTACGATTTCCAGTGGAAGGGCGACGGTTACCGGGGCGATTATTACGGAGCTGCGGGAGTGACCTACGGGTATGCGCGGCAACTGGCTCGCCATCTGTCGCTCGAATTTAGCTTCGGCATCGGGTATCTGACAACAGAATATAAGAAATATACTCCTTACGAGGGGGATATCGTGTGGACAACTAGTGGACGTTATAACTTTATAGGTCCTACCAAGGCGAAAGTCTCTCTGGTATGGCTGATAAAAAGAGGGAGATAAGGACGTTATGCAAGATACAAGATACATACTTCTTGTGCTTCTGTCCTCGCTGCTGATGCTGACCGGATGTAGCCGTCGCGAACTATTGGATGATTATCCCGTAAGCGGGGTAGATATAAAGTTAGATTGGAACGGTGTTACCGATAAGTTGCCGGAAGGGGTTCGGGTGATTTTTTATCCGAAGAGTGCGGAAGGCAGAAAGATTGATACATACCTTTCAGTAAGAGGTGGAAAAGTAAAGGTGCCGCCGGGGCGTTACTCGGTAGTGGCTTACAACTACGACACTGAAACGGTGCAGATCAGAGGAGAGGAAGCCTATGAGACGATTGAAGCATTTACAGGCTATTGCAATGGTCTGGGAATAGCGGGAACGGAAAAAATGGTATGGGGACCTGATCCCTTATACGTAGTGCAGATCAATGATTTACATATAGCGAACAGTGAAGAAGAGCTTCTACTGGATTGGAAACCGAAATTAGTGGTAAAGACCTATTCTTTCAAGATCAAGGTGGAAGGGCTGGAATATGTTTCTTCAATTGTAGGCAGTGTGGAAGGTATGGCGGGTTGTTACTGTTTGGGCAGATGTTGCGGGATGATGAACGATGCTCCTATCTACTTTGAAGCGCAAGGGTGTTCGGGCGAAGTAACGGGTAGTTTTACTGCTTTTGGGTTACCGGAAGGGGCGATGAGTCGGGCAAGTCTTGCTATAAAGTTTACGCTGGCATTTGTGAAGGTGGATAATACGGTACAGAAGATAGAGGTTGATATAACGGATGTGATTGTTAATTCGGAGAGTGGTGAAGGGGGAGGCAACGATGAGCCTTCTAAAGATATAGAGTTACCGCTTGATGATGATGAGGTGAAGGTTGATAAGCCGGAAAATTCGTCTGGTGGTGATGGTGGTATTGGCGGTGATGTTGGTGATTGGGGGGAAGAGGAGGAGGTGCCTTTGCCCGTAATTTGAGATAAAGCATAAGCAAAATATAACAATATTATAAACTTAAAAAAATACGATTATGAAAAAGGTATTATTGGCGATTGCAGCAGTTGCAACAATTACAAGCTGCTCACAGAATGAAGAATTTGAGAATCCAGCACAGAATGCGGAGATAAATTTTAGTACTATTGTAAGTAAATCTACAAGAGCCGTTATAATAGAGAATAAGGACTTTAAGAAATTTACAGCCTATGGGTATTCTCATGGTGAAACGAATTTTACGGGAGTTGTTACATCTACTATAATGTCTAGTGCTGAATATACTAAAGGTGAAGATGGAGGCTGGACTACATCAGGGCGTTATTATTGGCCGACATCTGGTAAGGTTACTTTCTTTGGATATGGAGGAGTGGCTACTGCAACGTATGCTAAAGAAGACGGTAAGTTTCCTACTTTAAAATATACTGTGTTAACGGATATTAATAAGCAAGAAGACTTACTAGTAGCACAGCAAGCTAATAAAAGTAAAGAAAACAATAATCCTTCTGTTAATTTGAATTTTAAGCATGCATTGGCTCAAGTTTACTTTAAATTGAAAGGTAATGACGCAGACCTTACATATACAGTTTCTAAGATTGAACTAAATAAGGTAAGAACAGAAGGTACTTTCACATATGGGGGTGATCCTGATACATCTATTGGACAGTGGGCTGTAGAGGATAACGCTTCTACTGGAAATTATGCAATCACATTAAATGATCAGAAAGTTATAGGAGAAGCAGAAGCCACAATTTTAAATGATGCCTTAACACAGGTAATGATTCTTATGCCCCAATCCTTAGCCGGAGTAGAAGTTAAAGTAACATATAGTGCAGAAAAGGGTGGCCTTGAAGTTCATAGTGCGAGTGAACCTGTTACGGTAAAATTGACAGGGAACTGGGAAGCTGGTTCTAAAACAGCTTATGTATTATCTTTAAATGGTGATGCTATAAATTTGACAGGGTCTTCTGATGACACTTCATGGTCAGAAAAAACAGATGTAAATACTGATGTAAATAAATAATTTGGACGTATTTATTAAGAAACAAATGTCTGTTTTGATTATTTGAAAATAAAATATTCCGGGGACTTTATCTGATGATATTTCAGATAGTCCCCTAATTTTAAATTAATTCTAGTTATGTTTGAAAGTCAAAATCTAGTGTAAAATTTATATTTAGGAATTTTTGATAATATAAAATAGTGAATAGCTTTTTTAAAAGTAAAAATACTCTCCTTTTTATATTACAAAAAAAATGTAAAAATAACCTCTTTTTCACTTTTCCTCCCTTTTCTATTGCCATGTAAAAGATTTCATATATTTTTGTTGCAAACAGGAACAAATCAAACGCCAACACAAATATATGTCATCAATCTGTCAGGGTACTTGGGATTGTCAGAACTGTCCGAAAGCCGTAGACAATGCTATCATTCACACTACCCATACAAGGGGCTACCATCAACCAGCCCGGAAGTGTGAAGATAATTTCATCCTTTTTTTGATAAAGGGAGAGCTCTTGGTTAATAGTCAGGAGTATGCAGGTACGATGTTGAAAGCAGGTGAATTTATTCTTCAGGCTATTGGTTCAAAATACGAGATGCTTGCGATGACCGAGTGCGAATGTATCTATTATCGTTTTATTCAGCCGGAACTATTCTGTGACTTCCGTTTCAATCATATCATGAAGGATGTACCTTCTCCGCTTATCTATTCTCCTTTAAAGATAATTCCTGAATTGAAATACTTTTTGGATGGTTCCAAATCCTATTTGAGTGAAAGTAAAGTCTGCCGGGATCTGCTGTCTTTAAAGCGCAAAGAACTGGCGTTTGTGCTAAGCTACTATTATTCGGATTATGACTTGGCTAGTTTGGTGCATCCACTCTCGAAATACACCACCACTTTTGAATACTTCATCCTTCAGAACTATAAGAAAGTAAAAACGGTAGAAGAACTGGCTCAACTGGGAGGTTATACCGTCAGCACCTTGCGGCGTATCTTCAATAATGTATTCCACGAACCGGTATACGAATGGATGCAGGCGCGACGTAAGGAAGGTATTTTGGATGACTTGAATAACTCTGAGTACAGTATCTCCGAAATATGCTATAAATACGGTTTTGAGTCTCTGCCTCACTTCTCCAATTTCTGTAAGAAGTTCTTTGGAGCTTCTCCACGTATGCTTAGAACAAGCAAGAAGAACGTCTGATAATTTTTCAGAGAGAAAGTCAAAAACTATTTTTTTCTTTGTGGGTGTAGTACATTTGTTGTATATTGCTAGCTGTTTCCTTTAAAACCAGTCTAATACATCTTTATTATAAAGTCAGATCACTTCAAATAAAGCCATGATAAGGTGGATACGGAAATTAAATTTTTTATTTCAACGAATTAAAATCAGGTTTCAAAGCAGAATAATAACATGATAGATTATGCTGAATGAATGAAAGATAATAGGATATTTTTCTAATACTCTTTTGTGTAATCAGAAGAGAATCAGGGTTTGAAATCTATTATGGCACGTACAATACTAGGATATAAATCATAAATACTATGTAATGAGAACAAAACGAGCTTTTAAGGAATTTTGTGTATTGGGTGGTTTGGCATCTTCCGTTTGCGGAGTAGCTCAGGAGCGCCCGAATATTATTGTTTTCCTTGTAGATGACATGGGACTTATGGATACGTCGGTTCCTTTTATCGCAGATGAGAGTGGTCAGCCGGTGCGTCATCCGCTGAATGACTGGTATCATACTCCGAATATGGAGAGACTGGCTAAACAGGGTATTTGTTTTTCTACTTTTTACGCACAGAGCGTGAGTTCCCCTTCCAGAGCTTCCATCATGACCGGACAGAATGCGACCAGGCATGGAGTCACTAACTGGATTAATGCTGAGAGCAACAACCGGAATCCTTTCGGACCGCCCCAATGGAACTGGAAAGGTCTCAGAAAAGATATGCCTACCATGCCGAGAGTCCTGCAACAAGCCGGATATAAAACCATTCATGTAGGAAAAGCACATTTCGGCTGTATGGGAAGCGAAGGAGAGAATCCGCTGAATATCGGCTTTGATGTAAATATCGCAGGTTCCGGCATTGGACATCCCGGCAGCTATTATGGCGAATGGGGATACGGGCATATCAAGGGACAGAAGATTAGAGCAGTTCCTGACCTGGAGAAATATCACGGTACAGATACCTTCCTGAGTGAAGCGCTGACTATAGAAGCGAATCGGGAGATCACCAAAGCCGTAGAAGAAAAACGACCTTTCTATCTGAATATGGCCCATTACGCAGTTCATTCACCTTTCCAGGCAGACAAACGTTTCTTGTCACGCTACACCGACCCGGATAAGAACGAGCAGGCAAGAGCTTTTGCTACATTGATAGAAGGCATGGATAAATCATTAGGCGACATCATGGACCAACTCGAAAAGCTGGGAATTGCCGAAAATACGCTGATTCTCTTTTTAGGAGATAACGGTGGTGATGCTCCATTGGGAGATGAACGTGGCTATGGTTCTTCCGCTCCGCTGAGAGGTAAAAAGGGGACGGAGTTTGAAGGTGGTATGCGTGTTCCTTTCATCGCAGCTTGGGCAAAGCCTGAGAAGAAGAGCAAAGTACAGAAGAACTTGCCTATTGAAGTAGGAAGTATGCAGACACAGTTGGGCACAATCATGGATATCTATCCGACTGTTCTGTCTGTGGCAGGATGCGAAGTTCCCCAAAACTACGTGATAGACGGATTCGATCTGAAAAAGCAACTGAGCGGTAAGGTGGACAAGAAGCGTCCCGAGTCTTTCCTGATGCACTTCCCTCACGCACACCGCGGCAGCTACTTCACCACCTATCGCATGGGCGACTGGAAACTGATTTATTATTATCTTCCCGAGACTCCGAAACAACCCAAAGCCTTGCTTTACAATCTGAAAGACGATCCGGAAGAAAGGAATGAGCTGTCTGCCGCACATCCGGATCAATGCAGAGAGATGATTCGGGAAATGTCCGCCCGGCTAGAAAAGGAAGGAGCTCTTTATCCGGTGGATAAACAAGGAAATGAGTTGAAGCCTTTTGTTTACTTTTAAATAGGTGCTACTATTTCAACTGTCTGTTTTGCCAAAGCATATCTATTAGGCAAAACAGACAGAATTATATATCATTTGTCAGATACAATTGCTATGACCGGATTGGCATCCTCATCCAATTGGCTCATCCAATGGGGAATATTCTCATTTTTATTGTCAGATTGTTTTTGAGAAGCATCAGGAATACTGGCAGCTTCCAGAATAAATCCATATTCTCCTTTATAACTGCACAATGCCGACAGGTCAACTTTCAGTTCCTGCTCTGAAGTGAGATCGTCAACAATGAATTGCTGGCACTTTGCAAACTTAGTTTGCTGTGTTTCTTTATTATACAAACCATTATAGACTTGTTTGTTTTTTACGTATTGAAAAAATACAGAATGTGTGTTTTCCAATACATAAGCTACGTAGATACTTTGCGGATTACTATACCATAAAGGATTGGCGGATGAATGATCTGTATCTGTATGAAAAACCATATATGGATATAGTTTCCTGTTTTTAATTGTGTATATCGTGTCTGTGAAGGTTTCTCTGAAACGTACTTCATTCTCGGACGACCATAGGCTGGGATTATAGAGAGGCAGCAGTAATTCTCCTTGCTCCTTATCTTTGATAATCATTACCCCTCTTCTTCCCAGATTTCCAAAGAAACCTGCTCCTCTTTTTATGATAGAAAGGCTGGATATATTATCCGGAGAAGGGATAGAGGGCGATTTTAATAAATTGGGAATTGAATCCAGCTTTTCTCCAAAGGAGTTGAGGAAAAGCAAAGAGTTGCTGGATTCCAATCCTATACTACTATTACAATGGGCAATAATGGTAGAGTCGGAAAACGCGAAAAAGTCGGGTGCGGCAGGTATATGTGGAATTTGAATTTTCCCGGTCATTTCTCCTTTCTGATTATATTTTAGCAGCTGGTCCGGTGCGCGAAAGAAGTAAAAAAGACCTGCATCATCTATCCAGTAATTTGTCGAGCTATATCCACTTGGATCATCACCGATATGGCCTATACTGCATATATACTTCCCGGTCTGTTTGTGGAATAAGAAACATTGGTCTGTAGTGCTAAGCACAATCTTATCTTTCAGTAGCGCTATATGGGGATTGTCTCCTATCAGGCATACTTCGTTGGTTTCCAAAGGTACATAACGTACAGTATTTCCGAAGTCAGATAACTTTAGGCTTTGGGAATCAGTTGCATCCGTAAGATTTACAAATAATGTATCCTTGGCATTCTCCTGATTTGTGATGCATGAGGTTAGTAAGACTACTATCCATATCAGCAATAATTTATTCATCGTATTTAATTTATTTGATTGTCTGGCCTTATGTCACAAAGAAAAGAATAAAAAACGGATAATGAACAAGCTATCTATAAATAATTGGTCAGTAAAAAGAAAATCCCCCGCCAGCCAACGCCGACGGGGGATTTATGCTATTAATCAAATCAAGCTCACGCTTAGTCTTTCAGTTTAGCGATGATGAAGTCGCGGTTCAGGCGGGCGATGTTGCTGATAGAGATGTTCTTCGGACATTCAGCCTCGCAAGCGCGGGTGTTGGTACAGTTACCGAATCCGAGTTCATCCATCTTAGACAACATAGCTTTCGCACGGCGCAGAGCTTCCGGTTTACCTTGCGGAAGCAAGTTCAGCTGGCTGACCTTTGCAGAAACGAACAACATGGCAGAACCATTCTTACAAGCAGCTACACAAGCACCGCAACCGATACAAGAAGCGGCATCCATAGCTTCGTCAGCGATGGGCTTCGGGATCAGGATAGCGTTGGCATCCTGCGGAGCACCTGTACGAACGCTTACGTAACCACCGGCCTGCATGATCTTGTCATAAGCAGTACGGTCTACCATCAAGTCCTTGATGACAGGGAAACCGGCCGAACGCCAAGGTTCAACAGTGATGGTGTCACCATCGTTGAAACGGCGCATGTAAATCTGGCAAGTAGTAGCACCTGTTGCAGGACCGTGCGGATGTCCGTTGATGTAAAGAGAACACATACCGCAGATACCTTCGCGGCAGTCGTGGTCGAATACAACCGGTTCTTTTCTTTCGCTGATCAGCTGTTCGTTCAGAATATCCAGCATTTCGAGGAAGGAAGTATCACCGGGGATATCTTTCATTTGGTAGGTTTCAAAAGCGCCTTTAGCCTTCGGGCCTGCTTGACGCCATACCTTCAGTGTAAATGATATATTTTTATCCATTTTCGTCTAATTCTTTTAAATGTTTAACTTCACCGATTAGCTCTTGTAGTTACGGGTCTGAACCTTGATAGCTTCGTATACCAGCGGTTCTTTGATCAATACAGGAGCCTTTTCATCGTCACCCTGATATTCCCAGCAAGCTACGTAGAAGAAGTTTTCGTCATCACGTTTTGCTTCTCCTTCTTCAGTCTGGTATTCTTCACGGAAGTGACCACCACAACTTTCGTTACGGTTCAATGCGTCGTAAGCAACGAGCTCGCCCATAGTGATGAAGTCATACAGACGGATAGCCTTGTCGAGCTCTACGTTCATACCTTCCTTAGAACCGGGGATAAACAGATTGGTTTCGAATTCCTTGCGGACTGCTTTCAGTTCGGCGATACCTTTCTTCAGGCCTTCTGCCGTACGTCCCATACCTACGTATTCCCACATGATGTGACCCAGTTTCTTGTGGATAGAATCAACTGATTCTTTGCCCTGGATGCTCATGAATTTGTCGATCTTAGCTTGAACAGCCTTTTCTGCTTCGGCAAATTCGGGAAGATCGGTAGAGAAACGAGGAACAGTAATCTGATCTGCCAGATAGTTCTGGATAGTGTAAGGCAATACGAAGTAACCGTCGGCCAGACCTTGCATCAATGCGGAAGCACCGAGGCGGTTTGCACCGTGGTCGGAGAAGTTACATTCACCGATAGCGAACAGACCCTTGATGGTAGTCTGCAGTTCGTAGTCTACCCAGATACCACCCATTGTGTAGTGGATAGCCGGATAAATCATCATCGGATTATAATATTTCACACCACTGATTTCTTTTGCCAGTTCGCCCGGATTAACGTCAGTGATTTCTTCATACATGTCGAAGAGGTTACCATAACGCTGAAGCACTACATCGATGCCCAGGCGGTTGATAGCTTCAGAGAAATCGAGGAATACGGCCAGACCTGTGTTGTTCACACCGAAACCTGCGTCGCAACGTTCTTTAGCTGCACGGCTGGCAACGTCACGCGGAACCAGGTTACCGAATGCCGGATAACGGCGTTCCAGGTAGTAGTCGCGGTCTTCTTCAGGAATATCACTTCCCTTGATTTCGCCTTTCTGCAATTTGATAGCGTCTTCTTTCTTCTTCGGAACCCAGATACGACCGTCGTTACGCAGAGATTCGGACATCAGAGTCAGTTTGGACTGCTTGTCACCGTGTACCGGGATACAAGTCGGGTGAATCTGAACGTATGCGGGGTTAGCGAATACAGCACCCTTGCGGTAGCAAGAGATAGCAGCTGTACAGTTACAACCCATAGCGTTGGTAGACAGGAAGTAAGCGTTACCGTAACCACCGGTAGCGATTACTACGGCGTGAGCAGCGAAACGTTCCAGTTCGCCGGTGATTAAGTTCTTGGCGATGATACCGCGAGCACGTCCGTCGATGATCACAACGTCCTGCATTTCATAACGGGTGAACAGCTTCACCGTACCTACGTTTACCTGACGGCTTAGTGCGGAGTAAGCACCCAGCAACAGCTGCTGACCGGTCTGGCCTTTAGCGTAGAACGTACGTGATACCTGTGCACCACCGAAAGAACGGTTGTCCAGTGTACCGCCGTATTCGCGTGCAAAAGGAACACCCTGGGCTACGCATTGGTCGATGATAGCGTTGGATACTTCGGCCAGACGGTAAACGTTGGCTTCACGTGCACGATAGTCACCACCTTTTACTGTATCGTAAAACAGACGGTAAACGGAGTCACCATCATTCTGATAATTCTTTGCAGCATTGATACCACCCTGTGCAGCGATAGAGTGTGCACGGCGCGGAGAGTCCTGAATACAGAAGTTGAATACTCTGAAACCCATTTCACCGAGGGATGCAGCAGCAGAAGCACCTGCCAGACCCGTACCCACAACGATGATATCCAAACGGCGTTTATTAGCGGGGTTCACCAATTTCTGGTGAGCTTTATAGTTGGTCCATTTCTCAGCCACCGGGCCTTCTGGAATTTTTGAATCTATCTTGATCATAATATTATTTACAATTTAATCATTTACAATTTACTATTTAGCAAGCACCGCCACAAAGGAGTGATTTCACGAAGAATACCACTACTACGAGTGCGAAACCGAGTACTACAATCGTAGAATAGATGTTAGAAATACATTTCCAACGATTGATCCATACCTTGTTGTTCCATCCCAGTGATTGCATGGAGCTCCAGAAACCGTGAGTCAGGTGGAACCACAAAGCAAACAGCCAAATGAGGTAGAGCACTACATAAACCGGACAAGAGAATGTCTGCTGGATGTGATATGCACCGTTTGCCGCATAAGCCAGCGTCAGTGTATCAGCGTGCATGTCCAGGTTGTGCATCAGTTCCGGCAACTGCATTTTTGCCCAGAAGTTGAAGAGGTGCAAACCGAGGCCTACGATAACGATAATGCCTAACACCAACATGTTTTGAGAAGCCCACTCTACAGTTTTCGGTTTGTCGACTACTGCATAGCGTTCGCTACCGCGCGCTGTGCGATTCTGCATTGTCAGCCAGAACGCGTAGATGATGTGAATAATGAAAAGAGCAGCCAGTGCTGCGGTAGCTACCAGCGCATACCAGTTTGCTCCCAAAAACTCACAAATCATGTTGTAACCATCAGCCGAGATGATTGCAACTAAGTTCATCGCCATGTGAAATGTTAGAAACAGGACAAGGGCGATACCGGTAACGCTCATCACCACTTTCCTTCCTACAGATGAATTACTTAACCACATAAATGATTGAATTTAAATTATTTAATTGTTAGAACTAAAATTTCGACGTTTTACACCTCTTACAGACTGCAAAAATAGGGGAAATAGATTGATTGACCAAAGAATTAAAGAAATAATTCCTTAATCGGTGATCTTTCCGATTTTTTCGCCATTGGCCGCTTTCTTGCGCAAGGCGCGCGGGGTGTCTCCGAAGGAGTCTTTGCAGAAGTGTGCAAGGTGGGACAGCGAGTCGAAACCATACCGGTTGCAAATCTCTGTAATCCGCATATTAGAGTGCTGTAGGTCTTCGAGGATGCCTTCCCGTTTTTTCTCCAGCATCCATTCGTAGACGGGCACGCCGTATAAGTTTCGGAAGAGACGGCGGAAGGTGGTGGTGTTATAGCCTCCCAGATGTGCGAATTCTTCGACGTTCTTTGCTTTGCTGTAATTCTGCATGACAAAGTATTGGAAACTTTCCGTATAGGTGCTGATCGGGTAGAAGAAAGCCCTCAACTGGGGCAGGGGATAGTAATTGGTGATCATATACACCATCTCCTGACATTTCAGGTCGATATATTTGCCGCAGGCGGGAGTCGACTCGTCAAGGTATGCGGCTACGTCGTTGATGAGATAGAACAGGCGCGGGTTCATCACCATTGGGGTGTAGGTCAGCGGGCCTTCTGCCTGGTCGATGATTTCACGGTAGCGGTTTTCGCATAGCAACGGCAGTTCGTTGAACCAGAAAAGGATGTATGATACGTCCGTCAGTGCCAGTATCTCGTATTTTGAGCCGATGGCTTGCAGGATAAACTGTTTCTCGTGTAGTGTCGTTCCGGGATGTTCGTCACTGTTGATCAGCAATTCGCCCTCGATCATAAAGAGCATGCAGTTTTGCGTGCACTTATCCTTCGGAATATGCTGCCCTCTGAGCAGATTTCTGTGAATAAGAGTACTTTCCATCGCTTTGGGGCATCCTGAGCAATCTGTATGTTGAGCACAAAGTGAGTCTTTTGACATGGGTTTTATCCGTGAATCGTTGTCTACAGGGACAAAGATAGTCGTTTTTTGTGAAAATAAAATTCTTTCTTCCATTATGTTTTAGCAGAAACGGGGATATGATTGTCTTTATTGGTTTTGTTTGCACAACTTTGAAGTTTCACGGACTCCTGAATGGCGTTCTTTAATACATTAATACATTTTTATCTGCCATCTGCAGCATTTTCTTCATCCCTTTA
Source organism: Bacteroides sp. B1-V-101 (assembly GCF_023656585.1). Classification (NCBI taxonomy): domain Bacteria; kingdom Pseudomonadati; phylum Bacteroidota; class Bacteroidia; order Bacteroidales; family Bacteroidaceae; genus Bacteroides; species Bacteroides sp. B1-V-101. The sequence goes on from NZ_JAMOKH010000038.1 coordinate 40,326, forward strand.
CATGATATATTCAGAACAAGTAGTTTCATCATTAGTTCCACCTGTTGAAACCAAGTGTTTCAAGGCATGAAACAAACTGTTTCAAGTAATGAAACTTCTTGGAACAACTGTCGATTTCGTTCATATGACAGCTCGATTCAACTCACTTGACCGCATAAGTTGCTCTGATTGACCTGTCCGTTCGAAAGGTATTATTTCATTTTTCAGTCAATAATGGATGACTTCTCAGCTGTTAATACCTGATTTCTCAATTATTAATAGCTGACATGACAATCGTTAATAGCTGACGCGTCAGATGTTAATACCCAGTAAATCAAAGTATAATGTAGGATAAACGACCTATATGCCGTGGTGGCAGAGTGAGAGCAAACCTTTGCTCTCACTCTGCCACCATACTTGCTGTAATGCTTGAAATGCCGATGAATAAAGGGATACACGCGAATAATGAGAGCGTTAGGGCAAAACTGCTATCTTTTTCACTTGTAGCAGCTGCCTAAGTTCAAGTTATAAATGCGACAGTTCAGTTTCCGTACCAGTCACTTACTTATTATAGTATTTTTCAAGCAGTTCCTGCATTTCCGGATATTTCCCGTCCGTATCTCCGGTTTCTTTGCGAAGTCTCAATAAGTCCTTCTTCATCTGTTTGATGACAGGTGCATATTTCGGATCGTTGTATGCATTATGATTCTCGTGCGGATCGTTCTGCAAGTCATAGAAGTCCCATGACGGAGTAAAGTCGAAGTTCTCCGTATCAGTCATGTCCAGATTTCGGGCATAATAGAAGATCAGCTTGTAACGGTCTGACCGGATGGCGAAGTGTGCGGGACGAATAGCGTGATTGGTCCAGTAGCGATAGTAGATTTCTTTTCGCCAGTCGGTCGGCGTGTTGCCTTCCAGGTTGCTGACGAAGCTGTCTCCTTGCACATTCTCCATCTTTACTCCGGCAAATTCTGCCAGCGTCGGTGCGAAATCGACATTCAGTATCAGATCATCCAGACGTTTTCCTGCGGGGACCTTATTCGGATAACGGATAACGAAAGGCATACGAGCCGATTCTTCATAAAACATCCGTTTGTCGAAGAAGCCGTGTTCGCCTAGGAAATAGCCTTGGTCGGAGACGTAGATGACGATGGTATTGTCGGCGATATTCATTTCGTCCAGAGCTTTCAGGAGTTTGCCGATGTTGTCGTCGACGGTAGCGCCACAACGGAGGTAGTCACGGATAAACTTTTGGTAGGAAGCACGTCTGGCGGCTGTCCGTTGCATCCCTTCGGTGCTGAACGGCAGTCCGGGGTAGCGGCACCACCACTTGTCGGGATCCTGTGATGCGATGCGCCAGCGGCGTTCCAGTTCTTCCAGTGTCTGTCCTTTGAAAGAACGGCCGTTGGTTTCCGGTCCCCAGTCCAGCAGGTTTTCGGGTTCGGGGAAGGTGACACCGTCGTAGAGATGCTCCATGCGTATCGGGTAGTCGTAGGGTTCGTGCGTTGCTTTGAAATGGCAGCACATCAGGAAGGGTTGATTGCCGTCCTGCTCTTTCATCCATCGGATGGCTTTCTCGGTGACGAGGTCGGTGGAGAAGCCGAGCACCCGTTCGCCGAACTGGTGGTTGCCGGGCCACGGGTCGGTGCTCTCTATGAAAGTCGGGTCACGGTATTCGCCTTGATCGTAGAAGATGGAGTAGTAGTCGAATCCTTGCGGTTGCGACTGGATATGCCATTTGCCGACGAGTCCGGTGTGGTATCCGTTGGCTTGTAGCAGGGTGGCAAGGGTGGGGATGGAGGTGTCCAGTGAGTCCGCAAGGGTGTACAGTCTGTTCCGGTGACTGTATAGACCGGTGAGGATACTGGCACGGCTGGGTGCTGAGATAGAGTTGGTGCAGAAACAGTTGTCGAGCACTACCCCTTCTTTTGCCAGCCGGCGGATGTTGGCGTTGTGGGCATATTCTGCCAGTACTCCGCCATAGATGCCCCAGGCTTGGGAGGTGTGGTCGTCACTCAGGATAAAAAGGATGTTGGGGCGTTGTCCGGCAGGTTGAGCGCCTTGCAGGTGCGTCATGGTTCCGGCTGCCAGCAGACCGGTAAGTACGAGTTTATTCATATACGTATAGATGTTGCATTTCTTCAAAAGTCAGTCTAAGTTAGACGGTTGCTTTCATGTAGATAAATGATCATATGAACTGATTTTATGCCTAAAGATAGTGATTGTTATTCACTTTGTATTATAATCCGGAAAACTTTTGCGATTTAATGTAATTGATTCCGGTAAAACACTTAATTCCCTTTTTAAAAGGATGTTTTTGTTTTACATCTCTCAATAAGAAACTTTATGTTGATTTTTGGAAGTATTATAGTGATTTTTGAACATTTGTTTTCTTTGCCTGTACCTACTTTTGCGATCAAAACCCATTAATTATCAATTATTATGCTACTACCAAGAAAAATTGTATTTTTCCTTCTCTTGTTTGTCGGATTATCGTTGTATGCGCAACAAAACTGCTTCATTAGTTCGTATGTACGGGGTAATTTCTACAATCGCGGACGTATTTCTGCCGAGAGTTTAAGGGCGAGTGATGATTTGATTTTTCTGAACGTCCGTCCCAATAAAGACGGGTCGCTTTCGTTTGAGAATCCCCGTATCTTTGAGAATGGGAAAGGAGTGACTAGTTGGGAGGAATTGATAAAGTCTGTCCGTGCGGATGTGAAAGGAACAAAGACAAAACTTCGTCTGGGCGCTGCCAGTGGCGAGTGGAAAGCGATGGTTGCAGATGAGGCGGCCCGTGTTGCATTTGCCAAAAACATAAAGAAGATACTGGAAAAGAATAAGCTCGATGGCATCGATCTGGATTTTGAATGGGCGGAGACTGAAAAAGAGTATGAAGATTACAGTCTGGCTATTCTGAAGATGAGAGAGGTATTGGGAGATAAATATGTGTTCAGCGTATCCCTGCATCCTGTGTGTTATAAGATTAGTAAAGAGGCGATTGCTGCGGTCGATTTCATTTCTTATCAGTGTTACGGTCCTTCGCCGGTTCGCTTCCCGATGGAGAAATACTGTTCGGATATACAGATGGCGTTGGCTTATGGCATTCCAAAGGAAAAGCTGGTGGCAGGCGTTCCTTTCTATGGCGTGACAAAAGATGGCTCAAAGAAGACTGAGGCTTACTTCAGTTTTGTGCAGGACGGGCTGATTACGGGGCCGGCACAAAACGAAGTAACCTATAAAGGAGACGTGTATGTCTTTGACGGGCAAAATAATATCCGTGCCAAGACACGTTATGCGATGGACCAGCAGCTCAAAGGAATGATGAGCTGGGACTTGGCTACGGATATGCCGCTGAATGACAGCAGATCGTTGTTTAAGACGATGGTGGAGGAGTTGGGGAGGTGAACTGCTTCAGATAATCTGAAGGAGAGACACCAAACTCATCCTTAAAACATTGACGGAAGTAGCCTGTACTGTTCATTCCTATTTTATAGGCTATTTCCGAGATATTATATTTTCCTTCGAGGAGTAACCGTTCCGCATTCTGCATTTTTACTTTCCGGATGTACTCGTTCGTAGAAAGTCCGGTCAGTGCTTTCATTTTCCGGTAGAGCGTAGAACCGCTCATACACATCTTGTCGGACAGATAAGTGATGTCGATCTTTTCCGAAGAAAGGTTATCCTCAACCAGTTGCGTGATTTTCTCAATGAATTCGTTATCCAGTTTGCTGAGCGCCTCGGTGATTATGGAACGCTTTTCATCCAAATGAGAATTGGGGTTATGATTCGTTCCGGCCTGCTGGAATTGAGCAATCAGTTTCTTTCTCGAATCAAGCAGATTGTTGATGCGGCTTCGCAGCAGTGAAGCACTGAAAGGCTTGGTCAGATAAGAATCCGCTCCCACTTCGTATCCTTCTTCTTTATCCTGCAATGAATCTTTGGCCGTTAGCAGGATGACAGGGATGTGGCTGGTACGCACATCCTCTTTTAGTTGACGGCATAGCGTGATGCCATCCATTACCGGCATCATGATATCGCTTACTATAATATCGGGAATACGGTTGAGAGCCTGCTGTTTCCCTTCCTCACCGTTGCTGCCTGTGATTACTTCGAAAGAGTCGGAGAAAGATTCGGCGATGTATTTCTGTATATCTTCATTGTCTTCTACAATCAGCAGGATAGGTTTGCTCGTTTCCGGTTCCGTATTTTGAGAATCTTCCGGAACAGCTTCTGATATCATTTCCTCCTCTGTTTGCTTCGTAGAGTCTCCATGCAAAGCGTTGGGGTAGATATTGTCTGTTAATAAGCTGATATAGAAAGTACTTCCTTCGTTCTGTATGCTTTCCACCCGGATTTCGCCTTCGTGCAGTTCTACAAGATTTCGGACTAAAGCCAGTCCGATACCTGTGCCGGATGCCTGATGCTTGCCGCTTTCCTGATAGTAACGGTCGAAAACATGAGGCAAGGCTTCCGCAGAGATTCCGTATCCCGTATCACTGACTTTAATCTCCGTATAAGTGACCCCGTTTCGTGTGGTGGGATACAAGCTCAAGGTTATTTTTCCCTGTTCCGTATATTTGATGGCATTGGAAATCAGATTATCAAGGATAATGGTGATGATTTCTTTGTCAAAGAACAGAGGCATCTCTTCTTTTTCTATTTGAATCTGAAAGTCAATCGCTTTCTTTTGGTTGAGTTCTTTGTATTTGAGTCCGATTTCATGAATCAGGGGCACAATGTTGCCTTTACAAACACATAGCTTTTTGTTCTGCGTTTCCGTTTTCCGGAACTCAAGAATCTGATTGATCAGGTTGAGCAGCCGGAGGGCACTCAGGTGGATGACAGAAAGTTTCTGCGCCTGTCTGGTCGGCAGTGACGTGTCTTTCTGCATATCTTCCAGCGGACCGAGGATCAGGGTCAGTGGTGTGCGCAGCTCATGAGTGATGTTAGTATAGAATCGCAGGCGTTCCTGATTCAATTCTTGTTCTTGTTCGTGGTTTTTCTTTTCCAGGGTATAGAGACTTTCGAGGTCTATTTTCTTCTTATAGGCATGGATAATAGTATAAATAATGCTGATAGTGATCAGAATATAAATAAGTTTTGCCCACCATGTCAGCCAGAGAGGAGGGTTGATATGTATCCTGAGAGAGGTCGTGTCCTCCGACCAGTCCTGATTGTGCAGGCGGGCTTTTACCAGAAACTCATACTTGCCGGGAGGAATATTACGGAAGGTGACGCTGTTTTGCTCGTTGATCGTATACCATGAGTTTTCAAGTCCTTTCAGCATATAGGCATATTCCACCTGGTTGGCCAGTGAATAGTCCTGTACGTTGAAAGTAAGATTAAAACTATTTTGTTCATGAGTCAATTCTATCTCTCCTTCGGAGATGGGAATAGCGGTTTCGTTCTTCTCCCGACTTGTGAGTCGTCCGGGAATTCTCACTTTAGTGATAACCACAGGAGGAATCTGCGGACTGTTTATGGCAATATCGGGGTTGAAGAAACACAATCCGTTGATAGAGCCGAAATAGATGAGCCCGTTATGGTCTTTGGTAACGCATCCGCTGATGAAACTTCCTTGTGGGATGTTGTTGGAGTGATCGTAGGTATAGAAACATTTTTTAGAGGTGATATAGCAACTGATACCGGTATTGGTACTTGCCCAGATGTTGCCGTTCTTATCTTCACTGATAGCTCTTATGTGTGTATTGGGCAGTCCTTCTTTTCTTTGAAAAACCTGATAGTCAAAATTACGGGCTGAAGGAAAACATACCAGTCCCTCACCGGTGGCAAGCCACATCTGGCCTTTGCTGCTTCGGTATATCTGATTAATCGTATTGGAACAAAAACCTTCGTATTGGTTGAACTTCCTGACCAGTTGCATATCCGGCGTATATATCCCGACTCCTCCTCCGAAAGTTCCTATCCAGAAACGTCCTTCACTGTCTTGGGCAATGCTGCGTACAAAGTTTTCCAGCAACTGGCTGTTGGAGGTGTCATAATGATGAATCACCTTCTTGCTGGCAAGGTCTATAACGAACACCCCTGCGTGAGTCCCTATCCATATCTTTTTATTCTTGTCTTCATAGAAGACGCGTACGTCGAGAAGCTCATTCTTTTCCAGTTCGATGATCTGAAACTTCTTCAGTCTTGTATTGTAATAGCTGATGTTGCCCAGATAGGTGCCGAACCATAGGTTGCCTTCCGAGTCTTTCAGCGAACAAAGCACTGAGTTGGACAGGAGTTCTCTGTTTTCTTTATTGTAAATGGCCACCCGTTTTCCGTTTTCGAATACGTTAATACCTCCTCCGTCAGTTCCTATCCACAATTTTCCTTGTCCGTCATCGCAGACGCTGCTAACGACTTTGTTGCTCAGCGAACTTTCATTCATTTGGGTGGGTGAATAGCTCCATGTATGGAATGCGGGAGGAGCATTGCTGATAAAATTGATTCCTCCTCCCCAAGTCCCTATCCAGATATTATTAAAAGAGTCTTGAAAGATATACCGTGCGCTGGCGTTGGACAAACTGTAGTTATTGTCCCCTTCGCGGATAAACTCAAAGCGTATTTGTTCGGGCAGCAGAAACTGATTTTGCTGTAAGTCCAGTATCATGATTCCGTTCAGTTCTGTTGCAATCCAGAGTTTGTTGTCTTTGAGTTGTTTGATGGAGAAGATATAGCTTGACAATGCTCCGTGAATATTCCCCGGGTTGTTATGAAAGTTGGTAAATGTTTCTGTATTGGCATTGAACAGGGCTAGTCCTTTGCTGGTTCCGATCCATATATTTCCGTTGGTATCTTTATAGATACAACGCACATCGTTCCCCGGAAGGCTGTTCGGGTTTTGAGGATCATGGACGAAGTGCTTCACGGATTTGTCATTCAGGGAGAGGATGCTCAACCCGCCTTCTACGTGTCCGATGTATAGTTTGCCATCCTCAGCCTCCGTGGCTGTCCAGGTCTGCTCAGAGGGAAGGGCGGGTACTGTGCTTTTGTTATAATGAGTGAATTTCCCGGTAGCGATGTCCAGATACTCTATACCTCTGTAATAAGTACATACCCATAACCCTTTGCCGGCTTGTACGGATGAGGTAATGTGAGTGACATCGTTCGTTATCAGACTTTGTGGGTCTTCCGGATTATATTGGTAGACGCTGAAACTTTGTGTCTCGTAATTATAAGCGTTGAGTCCTGCCCGCTGGGTGGCTATCCAGATAACAGGCTGCACGGGATCGGCGTACACTTCATTGAGTTCGTTGCCGGTAATGCTTTGAACAGAAGAAGATTGCTCCTCTTTATAGTAGGTGATAAAGCGGGTTCCGTCAAACTTATTCAGCCCTTCTTCGGTGGCGAACCACAGAAATCCCTGCTTGTCCTGCGTGATACTCAATACATAATTGTTGGATAAGCCTTGTTCTATTCCCAATCTTTGGATGAGGTAAGGGTGGGCTGCCGCAAATGTGGCGGATAGCAGGAGGAAGAAAGCCGCAATGTATGTTTTCATCGTTTCAGATATTATGTATTCCTTGATATTCACTCTCAAAAGTACAAATAAATCTTGTATTTAGTATAGACAAATGATTCATTGCATGATTTTCTACCCTTTCTGCATGATTTTTACAGCGAATAAAATAAAACAACTGTAATTTTGCAATCAATCAAATAACCGAATCTAATACTTGCAGAAAATGGAATCTGATTCTTTACACGAACATGATAAAAGCTGGAAGGCATTTTTTATTACCACTCTGTTCATCTTGTGTACAGCGAACGTTTATGCGCAGTCATCCGATACAATCTTTTCCCGATATTTCCGTTATGCACAGAACTTCGCAGATTCGTACCCTCGCGAGAAAGTGAGTCTTCATTTGGATAATGCAAGTTATTACCTTGGTGATACGATTTGGTTCAAAGCGTATGTAGTGACGGCTGAACAAAACTTACCGACGACGATCAGCAAACCTTTGTATGTAGAATTACTGGACCAGTTGGGAAATGTCGTAGAGCGGCAAATTATTCAGCTTACGGATGGGGAGGGAACGGGACAAATCATTTTGAACAATACCTTCTTTACCGGTTATTATGAAATGCGTGCCTATACAAAGTGGATGCTTGCTTTTGATAACCCTTCCTGTTTTTCCCGTGTATTACCCGTCTATCGGAAACGGCTGAGCGATGAAGAGACTCCTCGGAGTATAGCTACCTATCGTATGGACGCTTCGATGAAACAGCGGCCGAAGGATAAAGAGAAGAAGTTTACAGTCCGCTTTTTTCCGGAGGGTGGACAATTGGTGAAAGGCATATCTTCGATTGTAGCTTTTGAAGCCACCAGCCGTGACAAAGGAGCTGCTGATGTAGAGGGAACAGTGGTTTTGCCGAGTGGTGAAGAACTGGCGCATATCCGTTCATTTCATGACGGGATGGGTTACTTTGAGTATAAGCCCGAAGAAAAGGCGGGTGTGGCAAAAATTGATTATGAAGGCTCCACTTATCAGTTTGACCTTCCGGAAGCTCTTCCACAAGGATATGTACTCCGAATCGATAACCGGCGGGAAATGTTGGATATCACTGTAGCCCGCAGTTCACAGGCAATGAAAGACACACTGGCTGTTTTTGTATCTTCTCAGGGGCGACCTTACAAATGTATGACACTGGACTTTGAAGATGAATTGAACTGCCAATTCCGGATTTCGACTAAAGAACTACCGCCCGGAGTGCAACAGATATCTCTGGTCAATCTGAAAGGGGAAACGTTATGCGAGCGTTTTTGTTATGTGATGCCGCGTTCTTCCATGCTCCTTGCCTGTAAAACGGATCACGCCCTGTATCGTCCTTTTGAGCCGGTGACTTGCCGGATTAAAGTGAGAGATCATCTGAATCGTCCGGTACAGGCCAATCTTTCTGTATCTATCCGCAACGGTGTGGAGTCTGATTTTCGGGAATATGATCATTCCATTTATACGGATTTGTTGCTTGTCTCCGATCTGAAAGGCTATATTCATCAACCCGGTTTTTATTTTGAGAACCAGTCTGCTGAACGTTTCAAAATGTTGGATGTCCTCCTATTGGTACGTGGCTGGCGGAAGTATGACCTTTCCCGACTGATAGGTAAACGTCCTTTCTTGCCTCGGTATCTTCCGGAGACCTCGCTGACCCTGTATGGACAGGTCGAATCTTATTTCGGTAAGGCGTTACGGAATGTCGGGGTGAGTATTCTTGCGCGCAGGGATTCGGTCTCTATTGCAGGTATGACAAAAACGGATTCATTGGGGTATTTTAGTGCGCCGGTAGATGGTTTTAGCGGTTCTATGGATGCTCTCATACAGACACGGAACGAGGGAAAGAAGTGGAACAAGCAGGCAGTCGTGAAGTTGTTCCGTAATTTTGAGCCTTCCTTACGGAAGCTTGATTATTATGAGCTGAATCCGGAATGGAAAGAGACGGGTGATTTGAAACAGTTGTTGGACACCTTGGATATTGCTTATAAAGATTCTGTATTCGGACCGGATCATCATTTGCTGGATGAAGTGGTGGTGAACGCCAAGCGTCTGAACTTGTTATTGAAGCAAACTGAACGCTTTGAAAAAGAGATTCTGGGTTATTATAATATAACGCAGGTGGTAGATAAAATGCGTGATAAAGGAGAAGCGGTGTACAATCTGCCTATGCTGTTGAAGGAATTAAATCCTAATTTCAGATTGAGTGATTCATTGAGCCTGCACTATAATAACTCAAGAGTTTTATTTATAGTCAACGGCGGGGTTTTATCTTATGGTAAAACGGATTATGTGTTGGACAAAGATGTGGATGCTATTAAATCTATCATGCTTTATTATGATCAGGCAGGAGGGGAATCTGTTTTTGTGATGAACAAGCAGAGTAATAGAGTGACGAAATTTACAGCAAATAATTTTTGGAGTGGTCGCTGGCAGGATGGAGATTTGAGTGAGTTGCCTTTGCAGGATGCTATAGGTGCGGATTCCGGACCAGATGCACTTTGGGGTGAGAAAGATAGAAAGACTATGAAGAAAGGTCCGTTGCAGAAATCGTCAGTAGTAGTTTGCTCCATCACTACGATTGATGACTGGGACCCGAACAAAACTTATAAAGCCCGGCGGGGGATTCGTCATACCTATATACAAGGATATAATGAGCCCTTGGAATTTTATTCACCAGCTTATCCTGATGGCGCTCCTCTCTATACGGAAGATTCTCGCCGCACACTATACTGGAATCCGAATGTGAAAACGAATGAAAAGGGTGAAGCAGTCATTCGATGCTATAATTCCGATAATTCGGCGCCGTTAATAATAAATGTAGAGACATTGTATAAAGGTAGTCCGTCATCATTGAATATCTACTCTATAGATTATTAAACTCGATCTATATTATTCATATTCATATAAAGTCCTGCTAAAGAGGAAGAAAGGAGTTGTGTTTCTTGCAGCCAACGTGTGTAAATCGTTTATGAATGATTCTCTACGTTTTTTGAATGATTTTTATAATGTAAAATCTACACTCATTCGTATCTTTGCTGTAGATAACAACGAAATAAACTAATATTATGAAAATGAAAACTAATATAATTTTTAAAAAACTAAAGTCATTCGTTAATCGGTGTCTTTTTCCTGATTATATGTGCTGTTTTATCTTCTTGCGTTTATAACGCTGATATGCCAATAAAGAATTTTTAGTGAACCAATAATTTAATATGTAAAAAGAAAAACGTTATGAAAAGACTATTTCTTCCCTTATTAGGGTTTTTGTCGTTGGTGCTGATGTGCTGTAATGACAACAAGGAATCAGGTACGGATTCCTATGACCCGAACAAACCTGTCACTATTGACTATTTTACGCCGGACACCGGTCGGGTAGCAGAGAAAGTGATTATTATAGGTAATAACTTTGGAAATGACAAATCTGCGGTAACCGTATTATTTACTGATAATATGGAAAAGGAGAACAAGGCTGCCGTAGTGGGAGTAGATAATACTACGATTTATTGTATGGCACCACGTCAGGCAGAAGGTTTCAATAAGATTACGGTTAAGGTGAATGATCAGACTGTGGTGGCTGATGAGACTTTTAAATATTCTGTGTCTGAGAATGTATCTACTATTGCCGGTGATTTTGTACAAGCTGATGGTGCCGGTAAAGATGGAAGTCTGGCTGAGGCAACTTTTGGGCAGATGTTTGGTGTAGCTTGCATTGATGAACAGTCGGGTATCATAGGTCAGGCATGGAATAATAACAGTATACGTTATGTCTCTATAGACGAAGATGCTGTGATTACTATCCAAAACGGTCCTGTGGTTGGAAAAGTGGCGGTATCCAATGATAAAACATTGGCTTATGGTGCTACCATTAATGGAGCTAATACCGTTTATGTTTATAAGAAATCGCAGGCATGGGTTCCTTCTCGACTAAGTGATATCAGTTCAGGTACCGATGTTTGGGCTGTGGCTTTGAATGGTGATAACCAATGGTTGTATTATGTTACGAGAAATGGTCGTTTGGGACGTATTGAAGTCAATAATCCAACTCATAATGAGATTTTGTTTGAACATAATGATTTTAGTGGCGGTCCTTTCGCTTACATCGCTTATAGTGCTTTTGAAGATTGTTTCTATGTAACTACTGATAAAAATAAGATTCTGAAAGTTTGGGTAAAAGAAGATGGTACACATGCTTACGAGCAGATTAACCAGAATAATACAGGAACTACAGATGGTTTTCTGACTGATGAGGCAAAATTCCAGTTTTTGCGTGGCCTTACAATAGATGAAGATGGTAATATTTTCGTTTGTCAGGAGAATAATCATGTGATTCGTAAAATAGCTTATGATGAGAAAATGGAAAAAAGATATGTAACTACTATTTTGGGTACAGCTGGTGTAAAAGGTGATGACGATGGTTCTCCTGATATTGCTTTATTTGCAAATCCCCAAGATATCAGTTATGACGGGAATGGTGGATTTTGGATTGCTCAGCGTGAAAATCCGGCTTTAAGAAAGTACTCAGTAGAATAAACACATTAATCAGGAATTAATCATGAAAAAAATAATAAGCATCTTATTTATATTATGCGGCATCTTCTCTTCTATGGCCTATGCGCAGGGAGGATTGACATATTCCGGTACTGTCATTGGTGAAGATGGATTGGAACTTATAGGTGTGAGTGTTGCTGTGAAAGGGACATCTATCGGAGTAATCACCGACTTGGACGGAAAGTTCCGTTTGAATAATATTCCTCCCAAATCTACCGTTGTGTTTTCCTATGTAGGTTTTGAGAATAAAGAAGTGAAAGTAACCGAATCTAAAGAGCGTGAGACTATTGTATTGAAACAAAGTATCAGTAGTTTGGATGAAGTAGTGGTAGTAGGTCGTGGTTCACAGCGTAAAGTTTCTGTTGTGGGAGCTATTACTTCTGTTGATCCGGCACAGTTGCAGGTTCCTGCTACTTCCGTATCCAATATGCTTCAAGGTCGTGTGCCGGGCATCATTGGTGTGACTCGTAGTGGTGAGCCGGGCAATAACTTCTCTGAATTTTGGGTACGTGGTATCAGTACGTTTGGGGCAAATGCTTCGGCGCTGATCTTGATTGATGGTGTAGAAGGTGACTTGAATACACTCGACCCTGCAGATATTGAAAGTTTCTCAGTTTTGAAAGATGCTTCGGCAACTGCCGTATATGGTGTGCGTGGTGCCAATGGCGTAGTAATTGTAACTACCAAGAGAGGTAAAGCTGGTAAGTTAACTGTAAACTTCAAGACAAATGCCACATATTCCTATTCTCCCCGCATGCCGGAGTATGTAGATGCAGTGGGCTATGCAAACCTTGCTAATGAAGCACGTGTTGTCAGAGGTAAGAATCCGATTTATACTAATTCTGAAATCCAACTGTTCCGTTCCGGTCTCGATCCGGATCTTTATCCGAATGTGAATTGGAGAGATGTGATTCTGAATGACTATGTGATTGACAATCAACATCACCTGAGTCTTTCTGGTGGTGGTACCAATGCACGTTATTATGTAAGTATGGGTATCATGAACCAAGGAGCTGTTTTCAAACAAGATAAGTCGGTAAGTAAACATAATACTAATGTGGATTACCATCAATATAATTTCAGAGCGAACGTAGACGCCAATATGACTAAAACAACTCTACTCTCTTTGAATATGGAAACGATTATCACTAAACGTAATTCTCCGGGATATGGTGATAATAACAATGCATTATGGTCGGCGCAAGCTAATCTTCCGGCAACAATCGTTCCGGTGAAATACTCCAATGGTACTCTTCCATCATTTGGTAGAAACTCGGATGAGGTTTCTCCTTATGTACAGTTGAACTATACAGGGTATAAGATCAGTGAAACACAGGCCACCCGTATGAATGCCAGTCTGAATCAGAAGTTGGATTTCATCACAAAAGGACTGTCTGCAAGAGGCGTATTCTCGTTTAACTATACCGGCTACTTTGACCAGTATCGTACCAAGACTCCGGACTTATATTACGCCACAGGAAGAAAGCAGAATGGAGCATTGATCTCTAAACGTACATCGAGTGCTACTGATATGACTTACAGCGATTATCGCCGCATTGCCCGTCAGTATTATTTTGAAGGAAATATCAATTACGAAAGAATCTTTGGCGAAGACCATCGTGTGACCGGATTACTTAATGCCTACCGTCAGGAAAATAAAGACTCTTATCTGAATAATGATGATGACGACACCACATTGGATGAAAGAATTCGTTCCATTCCTAAACGTTATCAGGCTATTTCTGCTCGTGCTACTTATTCTTATAAGGATACTTATATGTTTGAATTCAATGTAGGATATACCGGTTCCGAGCAATTCAAGAAAGGCAACCGCTACGGGTGGTTCCCGGCAGTAGCTTTGGGATGGGTGCCTACTCAGTATGAATGGACGCGTGAAAAACTTCCGTTCCTCGATTTCTTCAAACTCAGAGCTTCTTTGGGTAAAGTAGGTAATGACCGTATCAAGAAAATCCGCTTCCCGTACCTTTCTACTGTGTCTACCGATTATAGCTCAGTAACATGGCCTGGTAGCACCGTTGGCGAGAGCCGCGTAGGTGCCAATGACTTGAACTGGGAAGAGACAACCAAAATGGATATTGGTGTAGACCTGAAAATGTTTAATGACAAAGTGGAACTGACTGCCGACATCTTTAAGGATAAAAACAAAGGTATCTTCCAGCAACGTGCCAACATTCCTGAAGAAGCAGGTTTTGTAACCAATCCGTACACCAACATCGGTGGAATGGAATCATGGGGATTTGATGGAAACATAACGTTCAACCATAATTTCACCAAAGATTTTGGAATGACAGTTCGTGGCAACTGGACATTCGCCCGCAATAACGTAACCTATTGGGAGCAATCAGGCGTAGTATATCCTTATCAGTCTTTTGTAGACGTTCCTTATGGAGTGCAACGCGGTTTGATATCTTTAGGTTTGTTCAAAGATCAGGCAGATATTGAAAGTAGTCCTGTTCAAACCTATTCTTCTGATGTGCGTCCAGGTGACATTAAGTATAAAGATGTCAATGGTGATGGTGTTATCAATGATGATGATATTGTACCGTTATCCTATTCGAATACTCCGACTCTTCAGTATGGTTTTGCTGCTGAATTCAGATACAAACAGTTTACTGCCAGCATTTTCTTTGAAGGTGTAGGTAAAGTGCAATATTTCTATGGGGGGTCAGGATACTATCCGTTTGCTTGGGAAACGCGAGGCAATGTACTTAACATTGTAGCTGATCAAAAGAATCGCTGGACACCGAGAGAATATTCCGGTGACGCTAGTACGGAAAATCCGAACGCGCGTTTCCCGCGTCTGACTTATGGTGAGAATAAGAACAATAACCGCCCATCTACCTTTTGGTTGGCAGATGGCCGCTATTTCAGATTGAAAAATATCGAGTTGTCTTATAGATTCACCAGCGCATGGTTGCGAGATAAGATTAGTGTACAGAACGCTACCTTGAGCCTTGTAGGCGAAAACCTGCACGTATGGGATAAGGTGAAACTTTGGGACCCGGAGCAGGCATCGTCAAACGGTGCCGTGTATCCTCTGCAACGGAAATTCACCCTTCAGCTTAATGTGACGTTTTAATCCCGTTTCAATTGTAACATTATCATAAATCGTATAATTATGAATTTCAGAAAAATATATTGCATAGCCGCTATGGCACTGATGTGTTGCACAGGAAGTATGTTTACCTCCTGTGACGACTACCTGGATGTAGACTCATACTTCGATGAGATTTTTGAGCTAGACTCTGTATTTAAACGTAAGGAATATCTGGAAGAATATATCAATGGTGCCGGAAAGTTATTACCTAATGAAGGAGACTTGTGGACCAATGCTTGGTCGCCTTATCAGGGAGCTTCGGACGAGAACTTTACATCATGGAATGACTCCCGTCATAAAGCTATCCAGCTGATGGTGGACGAAGTGACTCCACAGAGTGATTTCTATAATAACTATGGTACTTGGTATAAAGGTATTCGTAAAGCCAACCTCGTCTTGGAAAGAATCAATGAATGTGAGGATATTACTACGAGCGATTTGCGTGACTTTATGGGACGTTGTTATTTCTTGAGAGCTTATTTCTATTATAAACTGGTAGAGGCTTACGGACCTGTGCCCATTGTGCCTGAGATGGCTTATGATGTGGATGCCAGTGCGGAAAGCATGTCATTGGAAAGAGAGACATACGAGAATTGTATTAACTATATCTGCGAGAATTTCGAGAAAGCATACGAATATCTTCCTTCCAGCCGTACGTCTACCCTAGTCAATCTGCCTACTTCGGGAGCGGCATTGGCATTGATGGGAAGAGTAAGACTGATCGAAGCAAGTCCTTGGTACAACGGAAATGAGTTTTATGCTGATTGGAAGCGTTCGGACGGTACCAACTTTATGCCTCAAGTCAAAGACGAATCCAAATGGGGAACAGCCGCTCTTCTTGCCAAACGTTTGATTAAGGGTTCGGAAGCTGGTAGCTTTAAATATAAGCTGCACACTGTTGAGAGAAAACTAGACACAAAACCGCTACCGGAGAATGTGCCTGACGAAAACTATCCTAATGGAGCGGGAGGTATAGATGCGCTTCGTTCTTATGCTTTTATGTTCAATGGTGAAACTCCGGCTTATAATAATGACGAGTTTATTTATATGTGCGGCTACTCTAGTACAGCTGGCGACTCTCCGGCATGGATTGCTACTCCTACGAGCCTGGGTGGTGGTAATGGGTTGAATATTACTTATGCGACTGTGAAAGCTTTCCGTATGGAAGACGGTAGCGACATCAATAACTCACCACTTTATCCCACAAATTACTGGGAAGCCATTGGTGGTAGTTCACAGTCTTTCTCTGACTATACACTTCCGTCCGATGCTGCTAAGATGTTTGATAAGATGGAAATGCGTTTCTATGCCAGCGTAGGTTTTAACCATTGCTACTGGAGCGGACTTTCTTACATCGGAACCGAAGGTAATCAGACTAAGCAGACAGTTACTTACTATGCTAATGGTACTGCTGCACCGTCGTCCGATCATCCTGAAGATTATAACCACACTGGTTTTACCTGCAAGAAGTACATTCATTATGTAGAGGATCAGCTGAAAGGTATGATGAAGTCGAAAACTTTCCCGATCATGCGTTATGCAGAGGTGCTGCTCAACTATGTGGAAGCATTGAATGAGTTGGGAAGTAATACATATACCGACGAAGAGAATGGGATTACAGTGAGCCGTGATGTAGACGAGATGGTGAAATACTTTAATATGGTTCGCTATAGAGCCGGTTTGCCGGGCATTACAGCGGATGATGCAAGGGATGTGACTACGATGCGGGATTTGATTAAGCGTGAAAGACGTGTGGAGTTTTTCTGTGAAGGCAGACGTTATCACGATTTGCGTAGATGGGGAGATGCAATCGATGCATACAATGAGCCTGTAACAGGTATGAACATTGCTGCACGTAGTACAGACCGTAAAGCATTCCATACGGAAACAGTGATCAATAATGTTCGTTCGCACCGTGTATTCTCTTATAAAGATTACTTCCTGCCTATCCCTCGTACAACGATGGATAAGAACCCGAAACTGGTTCAGAATCCGGGATGGTAATTTTGCACACGAAGTACAGAATTAATAATTAAGTAAAAAACGTTTGTTATGAATATCAATAAAATACTATATCCGATACTTTTGTTATTGGTCGTTTTAAGTAGCTGTGATTATGAAAGCCCGCTTGATAAGGAGCAATATAAGAAGACGCTCTATCTGATCGGCGCTTCCAGCAATCTTGTGACTAAAGAACTTGCTTATAGCAGTGAAGTGCAGGAAGGATTCATTACAGTGGGTGTAAGTGGCTCTCTTTTGATTGACGGGAATGTGGATGTGACTCTGGAAAGCCATAACAGTGTAATTGACTGGTATAATAAAAAGTTCAAGTTCCTTGCCACCGATATCAAATATCAGGGACTTGCTACCAGTGCTTTTGAGGTACCTTCTTATACTACTACATTGAAAGCCGGCGAAACTTATGCGAGAGTTCCCTTTAAAGTTAAAACAGAGGGTCTGGAGTGCGATTCGCTCTATGCGATAACTTTCAAGATTGCTTCTTCTTCTGCCGGTTATGAGATCAACCAGAAGGACTCGGCACTTATTGTATCCTTCAATCTGGTAAATAAATACTCAGGTAATTACATCTTCAAAGCTCTTCGGCACGAACTGGATAGTAATGATGAAATAGTTGCATCCACTTCTATTACTATAGTCAGAACATTGAAAGCTACAGAAGAAAATGCAGTGCGTTTCTATAACGAGCAACAGGCGGAAACAACTGCCAATATCAAGAAACATGCTGTTGTACTGAAAGTTGATGCTAGTAACAATGTCAGCATCTCGGCATGGGAGGACTTTGACTTGATTGACGGTACATGTACTTATAATCAGAACTCGAAAGTCTTTAATGTAGATTATAAGTATACTGCGGATGGCAAGACTTATCAGATGGTGGGTACGTTTACCTATCAGGATGAAGATGCAGGTAGCAACTAAATGGGCTTGTAAATCTAGTAACTAAATTAGGTTATCAGCAAGGCAGAAAAAGGAGCTGCTTTAAGTCGATGAAATAATAAATGGCAGGTTTAAGGAATACTTAAATCTGCTATTTAATTTATTCAGCCTTATAACTTGTGACATTGCAAGATTTGTGGTAGTTTTTGGTCGTTTTGTGTTCTCCAAGGTTAACTGTAATCACGTATTTTTGTACTATCACTTTAAAATTATAAAAAACAAATTTCACGATGAACTATAAATTACTGTCAGTCGCCTTAGCTTTTTTATATATAGGTATAGCTACCAGCTGTTCCCAGCCCGCCCCCGACCTACGTTATCAGATTGAAGTGGACAAACCTCTGCAGACAATGGAGCACTTCGGTGCTTCCGATGCCTGGAGTATGCACATCCTTGGCTTATGGCCACAGGAGAAACAAAACCAGATAGCCGACTGGCTGTTCAGCACAGAGAACGATGCGAATGGAAAACCGAAAGGAATCGGCCTGTCTCTTTGGCGTTTCAATGTCGGTGCAGGTAGTACCGAGCAGGGAGAAGCCAGTCAGATCGGTTCTTCGTGGATGCGTACCGAATGCTTCATGAATGCCGACGGAATCTACGACTGGAACAAGCAACAGGGGCAGCGCAACTTTCTGAAACTGGCAAAAGAACGGGGCGTCACTAAATTCCTCGCATTTCTGAACTCCCCTCCTGTCTATTATACTCAGAACGGCCTGGCTACCAATACCGATCGTGGAGGAACCGCCAATCTGAAGCCGGAATGTTACGAGATATATGTCCGTTTCCTGGCCGATGTAGTAGAAGGAGTAGAGAAGCACGACGGGATAAAGTTCAACTATATCTGTCCTTTCAACGAACCGGACGGGCATTGGAACTGGGTAGGACCGAAGCAGGAAGGCTCTCCGGCAACCAATCGGGAAGTAGCCCGAACCGTCCGTCTGCTAAGCCGGGAGTTTGTGAACCGGAAAATGGATACACAGATTATGGTGAACGAATCTTCGGACTATCGCTGTATGCTCCGTACCCATCAGACGGACTGGCAGCGTGGCTATCAGATTCAGGCTTTCTTCTGCCCCGACAGTGTGGATACGTATTTGGGTGATACGCCCAATGTGCCCCGACTGATGCTTGGTCATAGCTACTGGACAACAACTCCTCTGAGTGAACTGCGTGCCATGCGCTGCCAACTGCGTGAAGCTCTGGATAAATACAACGTCGGCTTCTGGCAGTCAGAAACCTGTATCATGGGGAATGACGAAGAGATAGGCGGCGGTCACGGCTTCGACCGTACGATGAAGACGGCACTTTACGTTGCCCGTATCATCCATCATGATATCGTATATGCGGGAGCGAAGAGCTGGCAGTGGTGGCGTGCCGTTGGCGGTGATTATAAAGACGGGCTGATTCGGGAATACACGAATGATGACTTGAAGGATGGTCGGGTAGAAGACTCCAAACTCATGTGGGCTTTGGGTAATTATAGTCGTTTCATCCGTCCGGGAGCTGTCCGCCTGTCGGTTTCTGCTTTCGATCAAGCGGGGAATTTAATCCCCGGAGGCGATACGGACCAAAAAGGGTTGATGTGTTCTGCTTATCAAAATGCGGACGGCTCATACGCTGTTGTTCTCATTAACTATGCGCAGGAAGACAAAGAGTTTTCAATCAATAAGATAAATGGCAAGAAAACTCGATGGCAGGTGTATCGCACTTCGGATGTAGAAGGAGAAGATCTGCTACCCGTTGAGAAAGTGAAGAGTGGAAAAACAGTCCGGATTCCGGCACGTTCGATTATAACTTTATTGAATCAATCGCTTTAATATAAGAGTCAATTATGGGTTTGTCCGGTCGAATAAAAGGCCGGTATGTCGCCTTTTTCTTTTTTAAAGTATTACATTTGTACGCCCGTCCATTGCTAACCAAGGCAATGGACGGGCGCAATGCATAAAAAAGGAGGCATTTTATGAACGATAGAGGAAATATTGTCATTTATCAGACAAAAGACGGGAAGACTTCAATTGATGTGAAGTTGGAGAATGAAACAGTGTGGCTGACTCAGGCTCAAATGGCAGAATTGTTTCAGAAGGATCGTACTGTTATAGGCAGGCATATTAATAATGTCTATAGGGAAGGTGAACTTGAACGTGATATCACATGTGCAAAATTTGCACATATGGGTAGTTATAGTGACCAACAATATGAGACGGCTGTTTATAATTTGGATGTGATTATCTCCGTCGGCTATCGTGTAAAGTCGCAACGCGGTACCCAATTCCGCGTCTGGGCAAACAAAGTTTTGAAAGAATACCTGATCAAAGGCTATGCCGTCAATCGGCAAGTAAAGATAGAGCAATTGGAAGACTTGAAGAATACTGTTCACCTCCTTTCCAACGTCATCGAGCACAAGCAACTAACATTGGATGAGGCTAACGGACTGTTGCGTGTCATTACTGACTACACTTATGGTCTGGACACACTTGATAAATACGATTTCCAGCAACTGGAAGTAGTCTCCACTACTCCCAGCCGGGAGTTTCGTGCCACCTACGAAGAAGCGATGGGCGCTATTCATTTATTGCAGGAAAAGTTTGGAAGCAGTGACTTGTTTGGAAATGAAAAAGACCAATCGTTCAAAAGTTCTATCAATACCATTTATCAGACCTTTGGTGGAGAAGATCTTTATCCGAGTATCGAAGAGAAAGCATCCATGCTTTTCTACCTCGTCGTGAAGAACCATTCGTTCAGTGACGGCAACAAGCGTATTGCCGCTTTTCTTTTCCTTTGGTTTCTCGAAAAGAATGGTATCTTATATAAATCCGACGGCTCGAAGCTGATAGGCAACAATACGCTTGTGGCACTCACGCTTATGATTGCCGAGAGCCGGACAGAAGAAAAAGACATGATGGTAAAAGTGGTCATCAATTTAATTAATAAGAATAATTGATTTACGGTTCGACTCAGCGCCCACTAGAAAAGAAAAAACTTTTTTAGTCTCACGGTCTCACTCTTTTGTACTAAGGTTCACATAATCAACTGAATAAATAATGAGAGATACTTTTGAAACAGATGTCTCTCACCCTTTTTTCGTCAAATGGGGGCATCTCTCATTGCTTTTCTTGTTCTGATGCAGCATCTCTCACCCTTATTGAAGCCATATTTTTCTGTCTTTCCCTTATTTTACGGTGTCTTCTACTTCCGGCTTACCATAATATCCCGGCATCGGAACATAAACCGGACTCTGACGAGTATTGATATTCTGCAACTTCTTTTCTTCTTTCAGCCGTTTGATATGTCGGGCGGCAGTGGTAAGCGTAAGTTTGCAAAGTCCTTGAAAGTCCGAGCGGGTCAGTATTTGGTTATTACTGAAATACGCGGTCAGCAGTCTGTCTATCTCTTCGTTGGAGCGTGGCACTGAGTGTAACTTCAGTTTACTGCGTTCCACCTTGACGACGCTTACCGAACTTCTCAGTTTTTTATCCGCCTTGAAGCCGATGTTTGCTTTGAGTTTCATTTGGTTTGCTTTCAGCTTGGGCGAGGTGATCGGTTCCAGACTGTTCAGCTTTACCTGAAAGTAGCCGATGCCGTCGAGGTGAACACGTTCCCCTTCTCGGAGGCGTGATCCCATAAAGTGGCTCAGCGATTCGAGGACGGCTTTTACATCCCCTTCGGTCAGCGAAGTCGCTTGTTGTATTTCTTTAGCGAGATAGTCGGTGTCGATATGCTGAAAGTTGACTACCCGTGCGTGGTAGAGTTCCTTGTCTTCTTCGTCCTTCCGGGCAGGAGACTTGTAGAGTTCAAATTGTATTGCCATGATACTGTTTATTGTATTTTATTTCTTTTTCTTCTTCTTTGTTTCGGTTGTCAGTTTTTTGATACTGTCAAAATATGCTTCTTCTACAGGCAACAGGGTTTTGACATGATATTTTGGGTATTCATCCATGGCGAAACCTTTAATCCGCAAAACTAATCATTAGTTTCCGGACTTGGACAGAACTCAGGTTATATAGTGATTGTCTGCTTGCTGTCAAGCGTTCATACATAAGTTATCCTGCCTTTATCTTTGGTTTATGATGCCTGCATTGTCTTACCCTGGATTTGGTTGACTACTATAAGTATCAACTAAAATGAATAAAAGATGAAAAAGAGTGACATGACCTTTAGTCCTTATCAGCTTGAACTTCTTGGCGATTTCTATCGTTCGA
>NZ_JAMOKH010000039.1:0-58339 GCF_023656585.1 Bacteroides sp. B1-V-101
AGTAAACCGGAGGCAGGAATAATAAATAATAAAGTAAACAGCTGCCAGGGTTAGTAATATTTCTAGTCAACACATAGCAGCTATTAGAGATAAACAAGTCAACCATTATTAGGGAAGTACATAGAGCTGGATAGTTTCTGGGGCTTGGAACCAGAGTTTCACCAGCTTGAAACTAAAGTTTCTTCAGTTTGAAACTAAAGTTTCCTCTGCTTGAAACTAGAGTTTCATCCGCTTGGAACCGTTGGTTCCGGCATATGGAAACGAATGGACCTACGCATGACCTGTCGGCAAAGTCCGGTAGATATAGCAGCACTGTGACAGCAAAAATTGCCATCACAGTGCTGTCACTAGTTGCTGTCACTGCTTTACTTCTTCATTATAAGCGAGTTATGCTCTGCTTTGTGACGGTGACAGCAAAACACATATTTATTTTTCTATAGAGGGTTATTGGAGTTTCTTCCCCCAATATGTCTTTTGATTACCCTGGCCCGCATACACAATCGTATGTGTCCGCGGACTGGCTTCCCAGTCGACTTCACGTTGCAGATAGAGTACTACTCCGGCGCTTGTCGTGATGGTTTGAGTCGCTGCATCAAATGTCCATGTAGCATTTTTCCAGCTGCCGGAAGTTATCTTATGCGTACCGAGATCATAAGTCATCGTTTCGGACGTTCGTTGGGTGCCCGTACTGGTGGTCAATGCCAGATGTTCCCAGTCTCCGGCTATTTCATTTTCCGTGATAGGCGCTTGCGGAACGGCTCCGTAACGTTCGGGCATAACGAGAGGCCAGCCGTTGGCATCCCAGCGGATGCTGCGTACATGTCCCATCATGATGGCGTTGGAGTATTCATTGCCGCCTACGTTCACAGGGAAACGTCCTTGTGAAGTATAGAACCAGTTGCCGGCTCCGTCATCGAAGATGCCGCAATGGGAAATTCCTACCCAGCCGTAGCTGTTGTCGAACCGGTAAGGAGCAGTCAGTATCGGATATAGTTGCGCGCTTCCCATAGCGGAATTTCCGTGTATGTCTACATAAGGGCCGTCGATGTTTTTAGAACGGCAGACACGTGTATTATATTCTACCGACAGTGAACCGTAAGCCAGGAACAGATAGTAATAACCGTCACGATAGATCACTTCGGGACCTTCGGATGCCTGCCAGCGGCTGGTGCCACGTGTGGCGATTATCTTTCCATAACCCGAATTGTCTTCCCCTGTGATGTCCCAGGGATTTCCCAAAGCATTCAGCGGTTTGCCGTCTTCCGGATTTACCTGTAGGGCAGCGATACCGCTGTGCCATGAACCATAGATCAGCCAGTGTTCGCCATTTTCCGTTATTATATAAGTAGGGTCGATCGCATTGATTTTAAAATACCCTTCCCAGTCATTGATGCTGCTGCGCCCATAATCCGTCTTTCCTTTATCGCTGGCAGAGCAGACAACGAATCCTTTGTCTTCCCATATATTACTTGCCGGATCGGAAGTTTCCATCAGTCCGATAAACGCGCGTTCGGTCCATGAACCGTCAAAGTTGCCGTTGTTCTCAATTTCCGGTTTTCCGGTTTGGATGTAGTTCGTGATTACGATGGAATAATACATACGGTATTTTCCGTTCGATACTTTTCGTGCAACAGGTGCCCAGTATCCGTAAGACGGATTGTCAATCGGTTCCAGTCCCATCTCCTGACGGTAGGCATTCAGCTTTTCTTTGATCCATGTCGGGGGCGTTTCACTCATAGTTGCTCCCAGGTACTCCCAGTTTACGAGGTCTTTGGAACGCCGTGCGTGGAAGTGTCCGTTTCCGCTGTGCGCGTTGCCGTAAGAAGCGTCTGTCTGATACATATAGTAATATCCGTCATCGGTTTTCATTACCGTAGGGTCGTGTACGTTGGCAAGGTTCCAGTCATAACGGTTGCTCCAGGCTGAGAAACTTGTGTAGTCGTCTACATACGTGGGTGCTTCGTACGCTGCCAGTTCATCGCTCAGTGTCTCGGCGGGAGTCGTGAAAGAAGTTTCCTCCGAGTATCTGGGCTCTTCGTTGTAAAGGGTGACAAAGGCTCTTACGTAATACGTCGTTTGTGGAGTCAGGCCGGTCAGGGTCGTACTGATTTCCGATCCTCTGACTTCGGAGGTCGTGTCATAAATGTCCGGATGGGATGCCGTGGCGTAGCAGAATCCCCGTTTGACGATATTCACTCCTTCCGTTCCGCTGATATTGGCGGATAAGGTTGCTTTGTTATACCCCACATTCGTATATGCCGGCGTTGTGATGCTTAAAGCTCCTGATGCGGAGTTTTCATCGTCGTCGCTGCACGCTGCCAGAGCGAGCGTGCAACAGAGTAGAAGATAGATGGTCTTTAAGTATTTCATATCTCAGTCTTTCTTTTTTAGATTGTTTTGATGTTTATTCGTTAGAAGCGCTTCCGGTGTCCCATCCCGGATTCTGTCCCAGATTGGGTGCTCGTTTCACTTCGTTGGCAGGTATCGGGAAGTAGTAACTCTTGGGATTGACAAACGTGCGTGAATTGACCGTTTCTGCCAGTCCGAAGGTATAGGAGGGAGTATCTGCGTTGCCGGTGACCTTCACTCCATAAAGATTCAGCAACTGGTTGTAACGGGGCTTTCCGGTTTCTCCCGTAGAGGTTACATTGTCATATAGTTTCCAGCGGCGTACATCGAAGAAACGATGATCTTCGAAAGCCAGTTCGATGCGTCTTTCGTTGCGGATACGTTCGCGGAGTTCACTTTGCGACATATCTGCGTAGGCCGGCATACCGGCACGGGCGCGTACCTCATTGATGTAACTGTATGCCTTGGCAGGACCTTCCGCTTCATTATAGGCTTCGGCGGCATTCAGCAGAATTTCGCCATAACGGAAAATCATCCATGCGTGAGGATAGGTGGCCGGTTCTTTGCAGGATATGTTATTCACGAACTTTTTCAGATAGTATCCGGTGTAGGTGCCTCCCATGGCTGAAGTGTAATCCACTCCTTTGTCCGCATCCGAGTTGTAGCGTACATCGATGGCGCGTCTTTCTTCTTTGTCGGCACGTCCCCACATCATTCCCTGATAGAAGATGGTTTGTGCCAGACGCGGGTCACGGTCTTTATACGGATTGGCGGCATCGTAGGTACTGCCGTTCTCATCGATCCGTTTGCCGTTGCTCATTTCGTAAGCGTCCACCAGATTCTGTGTCGGGTTGGTACGTCCGTTTCCGGAGAAGGAACCGGTAAAGCCTACCGGCAGGAATACTTTTTCTACCTGATTGGTATTCCATACGGAGCGTGCAAGGATAATTTCATTGTTGTATACCGGATTGGTCGTGAAACATTCGTAATAGTCATTCTCCGGATTTCCCGTATTGTACAGTCGGTAAGGGGAACTTTGCTTGTTATTCTGAGTGATGAAATCGGCTGCTGCCTGCGCTGCATTCGCCCAGTATGCGGTGTTGCCGTCCGGATTGTTCAGTTTGGAAGCACGGTAGAGCAGGGCTCTTGCCTTTAAAGCATAAGCGGCGGCTCCGTTGACACGTCCCCAGTTGGATGCTTCATCGCTGTAGCGGAAAGGGAGCTGGTTTTTGATCTGGTCGCATTGGTCGGCTACCCATTCAAGTGCTTCGGCAGCGGGAGTACGGAACATGTTCATTGCCGAAGGATCGGACAAGTCGAAGATGATCGGTTCGCCGGATTCATCTTCCGCAATGACAGGGGCAGCGCCGAACCAGCAGATTAAGTCGAAATGGAAGATAGCGCGAAGCAGTCTGGCTTCTGCGCAGTAACGGTCGTAAAGGCGGTTGTCGTCGCCGTCTTTCTCCGTATTTCCTACTACGGATGCCTTGGCGTTCTTCAGAAACATATTACATTTCCGAATCCCGTATAAGTCGGTGTTCCAGAAGCCCAGCAGGGGATGGTCGCCGGCGGTGTATCCGTCGCTGCCGATCTTTGTATAATAATGAAGTCCCCAGCAGGTCACTGCATTATCCGTCATACAGTCGCGTGAAGCACCTGTGAACTGGTCGTCCGACAGTGGCGCCAGCCCGTCCGGCAGATTCGTGTAGATGTTGGCGAGGAACTCGCGTGTCAGGTTCTGGTTATTGAACACTTTCTTTTCAGACAAGGAGGCGTCGTACTCTTTGTCGAGGTAGTCGCTGCACGAACTGCCTGCGAGTGCGAGGACCAGAGTAGCTATATAAGTTGATATTCTTTTCATAATTCTTTGCTGTTTTATTGAATGATTAGAATCCGATATTCACACCGAACGTAAATGAACGTGTCTTGGGATATGCCCAGATATAGTTGGTCGGGTTTTCCGGATCAAAGCCTTTAGGCAGATGGCTCCAGTTGCACAGGTTGTAGCCGCTGAAGTAAAGACGGCATTTTGTCATATTGACTTTAGAAATCAATCGTGCAGGAAGCGAGTAGCCGACTTCCACATTGCGCAATGAAAGGAAGTCTCCGTTGACTACCCAGATGGTAGACTCATTGTATGGATAGTTCCGGTCGAGGTCACTGAAGGAAGTAGACAAACGCGGATATTTGGCGTTGATATTGCGCGGGTCTGTCGGATCATCGGTATAATATCCCCATGTATTGGTGATTTCGTGAGTGGAAGTACCTCCCCAGCCGAAACCATAGTCCATATTCTCACGGCAGGGTACGGTACGGTTCAGATAGGCAGTCAGTACGGCACGTGCATCGAACCCTTTCCAGCTAAAACCTAAACGGATGGTCGGGATTAATTCCGGAATATTCGTGTATCCGGTCGGTACTTTGTCGTAGCTGTCTATTTTACGGTCGCCGTTCGTATCCTGGAATACGGCATTGCCGAGCTTGTATTTACCGGCAGCGTTCCACGGATATTTCTGAGGATTGGCAACGGCATCTTCATACGACTCCGGAATCAGGTCGGGATTACTGGCCCATTGTTTCCAGATCAGGAGCTGGCTCTGGTCGATCCGGTTGCCGGTTCTTGCCTGATAAGCGTAATCGGGAGTCAGTTCATCCATTTCGGTGATCTTGTTGGTGTTGAAGGTCAGCATACCGTCGATATAGTATTCAAAATCACCGATCCGGTTGCTATGTCCTAAAGTGACTTCAAAACCTTTCGTTTCGGCCTTGCCGTAAGAGTCTTGCGGGGCGTTTACACCGAATAAGCCGGGCACGGTGGAACGGGATACCAGAATATTGGAACGCCATTCCTTAAAGAAGTCTACGGAACCGTAGATTTTCTTGTTCCACAAGTCGAAGTCAACGCCGAAGTTTGCCATGTCCGAGATTTCCCATTTGATATTCTTGTTGCCGGCTGTCGATTCATATACACCCTCCGTGTAAGATTGGGAAGTACCGAAATTATAACCGTTTCCTTCGGTGAATGTACCTTGGTACGGGTAGCGGCTGACGCCTGTTACGGCTTGTCCCGCCCGTCCGTAAGAAGCACGGAGTTTCAGGAGATTCACGAACGAGTTCTTCAGCCATGATTCTTCAGAAAGTACCCATCCCACGGAACCGCCGGGGAATGTTCCGAAGCGTTCGCCGTCGGCATAATTATCACTGCCCATGCGGGAGATATTACCGGAAAGGATATACCGGTTGTTATATACATATGTAGCCTGTGCATTGTAAGAGAGGTAGCGGTTGGATGATTCCTGTCCGCGTACTACATTCTGATAAGTACGGATAAAAGCCTGAGCATTGACGGCATGTTTGCCGAATGTATGTTCGTATGCCAGTCCACCGTTCATATTGAGATTATAGTAATAGTCGCGTGGAGAAGTGGTGGCATTGGGCAATGCTTTGTACGTTCTCATGCGTTGGTATGTATATTCCGACGGGTCGTTGACATCAGCCATATAGTTATAGTAGTAGACATTGACATCGGCTTGCTGCACCTTCTGGAATGTTTCGTAAGAGTCGAAACTGAACGTCATCTTGGCTTTCAGTCCGGGAACGAGGGCATCCAGGTTTCCGGTAGCCGTTACGGTTGTATAGAGGTTACGGCGGCGGTTCTGTTCCACACCACGTCCGGCGATTTGTGCGGCACCGTTTTTACTGTCGCTGCTGGTCGGCATAAAGAATTCACCGTTTGGGCAGAATACGGGATACACCGGAAGATTTTCGCCGGCTCCCCAGGTAAAGAGGTTCCATACGTCAATGCCCGGTTGGGAGATATTGTCGATACGTCCGCCCAAGTCCATCGATACATTCAGAAACTTGTTTACATCGATGTCGATGTTCGAACGCAGGTTGTAACGGTTCAATACTTCCTGTGTGCTGTATCCTTCGTTCCATTCCGTCCATTTGGTGTCGAACAAACCTTCCTGGCGGAGATAAGAGAAGGAGACATAGTAGCGTGCACGTGCATTACCACCGCTGACAGACAGGTTGGTACGGTATTGCGGAGCTGCATCCCGCAGCATGGTGTCGTGCCAGTTCGTATTGAAGTATTTGTATTTGGCCATTCCTTCCAACTGCTCACCGTTGCAGACACGACGGTAGTATTCCAGGTCTTCATCGGAATATTCGGGACTTAATCCGTCCAGGTATCGTGCCTGATTACGGCTCAGCGCATAGTTATAAGAATTCTGGCTTTCGGGAATTCCGGCAATAGTCTGGAAGCCGACTTCTTGTGTGAAGTTGATTTTAGTCTTACCGGTTTCTCCGCGTTTGGTCGTTACGAGTACTGCACCGTTGGCTCCACGCATTCCATAGATAGCGGTAGCGGCGGCATCCTTCAATATCGTAATCGATTCAATAGGGTAGGCATCGAGGAATGAGAGGTCACGTTCCACATTGTCAACGATGATCAGCGGACTGCGTGCGCTGGCATTCATGGTACGGATGCCACGGATATACATAGCCGTTTCACTCCATCCCGGTTCGGATTGCGCCTCATACGTCTCTACACCGGTGACAGTGGAGGTAAACGCATTCTGCAAAACGGTTACCGGATGTTTTTCCAGTTCTTCTCCGGTGACGATGGAGGTGGACTCTGTCACAAACTTCTTGGGTTTGCGGTTGAAAGGAAGCGGAGTTGTATGAGCATATTCATCCAAGTCGGCATCCATGACAATCTTGAAATTCTCTTCGAAGTCGGCAATGGCCGTTGTCGGCAGATAACCTACGCTGCTTACATAAAGCTCGTCGGCAGGTTTTACATTCTTCAAAGTGAAGAAACCGTCCTTGTCCGAGAGTGCGATGCGGCTTGCTTCCGCTACGTTGACCACCGCACCTGCGATAGGTTCACCCTCTGCATTTACGATTCGTCCTTTCAGGACTTTAGCATCTTGCGCCCATCCGTTGCCCAGCATGAAAGCTGTGGCTACGGTGAGCAGGATTCTTTTGAATCCTGTCTGTATGTTATTTAATTTCATCGGTTGCATATTCATTCAGTTAATTGTTCCAACCCGGGTTGTTTTCGATATTCGTTTTCCATACTTCTCCTTCCGGTATCGGGTAGAGATACATTTTCTCCGTAAATACCCGGTTCTGGGCAACTTTACGTGTATAGACAAACTTTCCGTTTTCCTTGGTAACCTCCATTCCGTAGATAGGACGTGCCAATGCTTTTTCCGCTACATTCCAGCGACGTACGTCCCATGCGCGATGATCTTCAAAAGCGAGTTCGACGGTACGTTCCTTGCGGATGAAGTTACGGCGGTCGGCAATGGTCTGAAGATCGCTGCGGTCTGTGAGTTTGGCAGTCATCCCTACACGGTCGCGGAGAGGCTGGATGGCATTCAGTACGTCGGCACGTGACCCGCCGGCTTCATTCAAGGCTTCTGCATAGTTCAATAAGATTTCCGCATAGCGGATGATAATCCAGTTACGGTAGTTGCTGCCGGTATGGTTATTGTTCAGGATCACTTCCGGAATATACTTGCGGGTATAGTATCCGGTCGGCGTTGCATTTGCATTTCCTTGCGGGTTATCCCGTTGTCCTTTAAGTACATTAATTATGCCATTACCCCAGTTCACACCGTTGTAGAGCACGGTTGCCGCCAGACGCGGATCACGATTGCTGTAAGGATCATTGCTCTTGTATCCGCTGGCATTGTTGATGGTCGGAGTGGCTGTTCCATTATAAACAGGGGCGCCGGTTTCATCATAACTGCTGAAAGGAGACTGTCCGTTCGCCATATCGTACATATCCACTAAATTCTGTGACGGGCACAAACCTCCGTTGCCGCCTTCGCCTACCGGCGTATCGTTATAGATCGCTCCCCATCCTACAGCTACATCATTACGCCAGAAGATCGTTTCATTATTTTTCTCGTCATGTGCGTTCTTCAGGATGGCGTTGGTATAGCATGTCTTCGGATCGGTATCAGTCGTGTAGAGTCCGTAGAGTGTTCCGTAATCCGTCATGAAGCTTTGCGCTGCATCGGCGGCTTGCTGCCAGCTGATACCCGATTCACTTCTGAAACGGTCGCTTGCCATGTAGAGCATGACACGTGAATACAGTGCACGTGCCATTGGCTGGCTGATACGTCCGGGGTTGCCCGATTCGGCAGAAGTAGCTTTATCCATCAATCCTTCTTCGCAATCTTTCAGTTCTTTCAGAATGAAGTCAACTACATATTCTTTCAAGGAAGGGCGGGTGGTATAGTTGCTGAGCAAGTCTCCGTCCGGATCGAGTACATCTGTAACCAGAGGGACGGGACCGTAGCGGAGAAACATTTCCCAGTAGAAATAAGCACGGAGGAAATGAGCTTCCGCCTTGTATTGTTTCACATAGGTAGCGTGTGCTTCTTCCGAGTCATCCGTAGCTTTGGGCACGTCGTCGATGTTCTTTAATAGCATATTGCATTTGCGGATACCCCGGTAATAGTGTTCCCATGTGCCGGTGAGTTCAGTGGCGGCACCGCTGGCATAATAGTTGCCGATGTTGAAACTTGTACGCGTGCCGCCGCTGGCGTAGCTGGTTTCGGCTAAGTCGGTAGCTGCATCCATCCATGAGTTGTTGATGCGGCAGGCACCGTGGCGCAGGAAGTTGTAAGTATCGAAATGGAACTCGCGGGTGGTAGTCCATTGGCTGAATACTTCTTCCTCTGTTAGTTCGTTGCTGGGTTGTTTGTCCAGAAAACCACCGAATATATCTTCACAGGAAGTCAGGGCGATTCCGGCGGTTGCCAACCAAAAGGCGGTATATATGATTGTCTTTTTCATGTCTTATATCTGTTAGAATTTAATGTTTACACCAAAGTTCACAGTCTTCATAATCGGGTAACGGTTGGAACCTTCACTTTCCGGATCGCAAAGACCATCCAGCTTATCCCATGTGATGAGATTGTTTGCATTCACGTAGACGCGGCATTCGTTCATGGCTACTTTTCTGATCCATTTAGCCGGAAGCGAGTAGCTTAGTTCGATATTCTTCAGACGGAGGAAGTTACCGTTTTTCAGGAAGAACGAGTTCTTACGCTGATTATGGTCGCCGTAGCTGTCATAATGGAGCAGCGGATAGCTGGCATTGGCAAGGTTGTATGCTTCCGACTGGTTGGGATTCCAGCGATTCAGATGATGTTCTTTTACCTTACCGCCATTCACGAAAGCGTACATTGCTTCCGCATCATAATATCTGGAAACATGATCTACTCCCTGAAACATGATGCTGAATCCGATGCCTTTGTATTCGCATCCCAGAGACAAGGCGTAAGTGTTTTCGGGAACATCGCTATAGCCGATAAATGTTTCATCACGGCTATCGATAAATCCGTCTCCGTTCATATCACGGTATTTCAGGTCGCCTACCTGTACATTGCCGAAAGTAGAAACCGGAAAATCGGGATTGTTCAAGTCGGCTTGGGTTACAAAACCATCGCACACCAGACCGAAGTATTGGTTGATCGGATGACCTTCCTGTTTGCGATAAGCTGTCTTTGTGGCGGGTTCGTCCATGTTCCGGATTTCATTGCGGGCGTGTGAGAAAGTCAGACTTGCATTATAGGTAAAGTCCTTTCCGATATGGTTCGCATGTTTCAGTTCGATTTCGAAACCCTTGTTGTTGGTTTCTCCCAGATTGCCGGCAGCCATATTGACGCCAACCCATTGCGGACGGGTGAGATAAGGAGTCAGGATATCGTTTCTCTTTTCGTAGAATACGTCGATATTACCGTTCAGCAGTCCGTTCCATAAACCAAATTCCAGTCCCAGGTTGTATTTGTGAGCACGTTCCCAAGTCACTGCATAGTTAGGGTACTGGCTTTCATAGATACCGGTATATCCGGTTGTTCCGAAGTGATAGTCGTTGGCTATCTGTGTCCACACTGCCTGATACAGGAAACGTTGTTTTACGCCATTCACTTTGTATACATCGTTACCTACTTCACCATAGGATGCACGGATCTTCAGATTGTTCAGCCACTCCTCCGTTCCTTTCATGAAAGCTTCGTTGCTGATTCTCCATCCTACGGAGAAAGAAGGGAAGAAACCGAAGCGTCTGCCTCGCATGAAGTTTTCCGAACCGTTATAGCCGAAGTTGACTTCTGCCAGGTAACGGTCGTCGTAGCCGTATGTGGCACGCCCTACCAGTCCTTGGTAACGTTCGGCAAGGTCTGCCTGATAACGGTAGTCATTTTGGTTGTACAGTGCCATAGCGGTAATGTCATGTTTGCCGAATTTTCGTGCCCAGTTCAGCTGGAATTCCATGTAAAGTTTATAAGTGGTAGTCTGGTCATTGCCCAGATAAGCAAGTTCCGTGTCCGTATTGAACTGGGTATAGGCGTCTATTGAATTGTAATTAGTACGGTCATTCAGCTCATAAGTGGCAAAGTCGGCATTGAAAGCACGCCTATAGTAAGCGTCGTAGTCGAAAGATAACATTCCTTTTGCTGCCAGCCCTTTGGTGAGCCAGTTCATCTTATAATCCACAATGAAATTTGTTTCATTGATCGTATTGGTGGAGCGGTAGAAACCGGCTTTGGCAAAACGTGCCACGATATTATTCTGGTATTGTGAACTGCCACTGTACAATGTCTTCTGGTCTTCACCTTCACCTACGGTATAGGATACCGGAAACAACCATCCCGGTGTATGATTCATTTCATAAAATGCCTGACTGTAAGTTCCGTCTCTCGATTCATTCGAGTTCGGTCCTCTGCGTTCTTCGAAACGTGTCCCGAAGTTGACGGAAAGAGTCAGGTCTTTGGTCATCAGGAAGTCGAGATTGGCACGGAAAGCGAAACGCTTGAAGCTGGAGTTTGACTTGTTTCCGTATTCGTCCTGACTGAATTCCTTGAACAATCCCTGTTGGTTATAATATTCGGCAGAAGTAAAGTAACGCATACGTTTGGTACCGCCCTGTATATTGACATTGTAGCGTTGTGCCGGTGCACTGTTTCGCAAAACGGTGTCATACCAGTCTACATTCGGGTAGAGGAGGGCATCGATTCCGCTGAGTTGTCCTGCTGAGGCTCTTTTATACATTTCGATGTCGGATGCCGAATATTGAGAAGGCAGTCCGTCGTTAGCCAGCGCTTCTTCCAGCAATACAACCGAATTGTAAGAATCCAGATAAGTATCCTGGCGGGTAGGGGACTGTATTTGCCAGTTGGCGGTCAGGCTGACAGTCGGTTTCTGTTCCTTACCGCGTTTTGTTGTAATCAGCATCACACCGTTTGCACCACGCACACCATATACGGCAGTAGCGGAAGCATCTTTCAACGTAGAGATCGATTCGATATCATCCGGAGCAATCTGTGAGAACTCGCGTTCTACACCGTCTACTAAAATCAACGGCTGGTTGTCTCCTGCGAAAGAAGCACGGCCACGGATATAAATCTTCATATCGTCAGCCCCCGGCGCACCGGAAGTCTGAGAAGTGATTACACCCGAAATCTTACCGGCAATCGCTTGTGAAATATTGGCTGCCGGAGATTTCAACAGTTCTTTGGAAGAAACCTGCGAGATGGCACCTACCACACTTTCTTTCTTCTGCGCACCGTATCCGACCACTACGACTTCATCCAGCACTTCCGTGTCTTCCTCCATAGTGATATTCAGTTTCGTCTTGTTGGCTACTGGTATTTCCTGTGTCTTATAACCGATATAACTGATTTGTAACACGGCTTTCGGTCCGACCGTCAGTTTGAAATTACCGTCAAAGTCGGTAATGGTTCCGTTTGTAGTTCCTTTTTCAAGTATGCTTGCACCAATGGCGGCTTCGCCTTTGGTATCAACTACCCGTCCGGTGATCTGCTTGTTCTGCGCATACACCCATTGGCTGAATGTGGCGAGGCAGAGTATCAGTATAAAATTTTTCATGTATACTAAACTTTAAGGTTTAATTCTTTTTCTTTTTCATAATAGCCTGTATCTCATCGATTGTCAGTGCTTTGTTGTAGATAGCGATGTCGTCGAACATAAATCCGGGATCAGGGTCAGCCCATGTCCATGCCTGGTTTCCGCCCAATGAGATGTATTTCAAGTCTGCACCGTTGGTGAATATTCCGGAGATGGTATTGCCGTCACCGCTGCCCGATACTGTCCATGAGTTGGCGACTTCTCCGTCAATGTAGATTTTACAGGTGGTAGACGTGAGAACGGCTGTGTAAAGATGCCATTCATGATCCTTCAGCCAGTCTTCCTCACAAACGATTCCATCTGCTGCATATTCCGAGCAATAAACGGTGTTGACACCTTTCTCATTTTGTGCGGCGGTGAAGTCTGTCCATCCGTTACAGTTTATTTGGGCAAGTCCGCGGGATTGCAGGACAAACAATGGCCATATATTCTCTGATCCTGCCGACGGCTCGTTTCCGTATGCCGTGAATAGGGGAGAATAGCGATAATCGTCCGATGCTCCTGCATTCTTGGCATTCACCCATACACTAATACTCACTTCCTGAGATTCTACGGAGTGGGAAAGAGCATCCTGAGGCAACATCAGATAATTAGTGCCTTTAGAACCGGCTACATTCTGGAATATTTGTCCGAACCCTTTGTCTTCCACTGAAACTATTTTGCCCGAACCTACGATTTTTGCATCTCCGGTTCCTTCTTCAAAGGTATTGATGTAGACAGGAGTAGGCAGAGCCAAAGTCTTGTCTTCCATAATCTGTTTGATCTGTTCCGGAGACAATTCTTTGTTATAGACTGCGAAGTCGTCAAACATGAATCCCGGATCGGGATCGCCCCAGTCGAACGCCTGATTTCCGCCTAAAGTGATGTATTTGTAGTTGGCACCATAAATGAATGCACCTTCAATTGTATTATTATCTCCGGTACCTGCCACCTGCCATTCGTTCTTCAGTTCGCCATCCATATATACTTTGGCGGAAGTAGCGGTGAGAGTTACTGTATAGTAATGCCACCCGTGATCGGCTAACCAGTCAGTGGCGTCATGATATAGAGCATTGGTACCATTTACATTCTGTGCATCATCAAAGTTGCACCATCCGGCATTATTCAGTTGTAATGTTCCTCTTACATACAATGCAAACATAGGCCAGTTGTCTGTATTGGCAGTACCTGCTATGCCCGGTGCCTGCCCGTGAGCACTGAATAATGGTGACCACATATAAGTGGATGAGATTCCGGCATCCTTCGCATTCACCCACATACCGATAGACATCTCCTTCGTTTCGGCAGAATGTGACATTACATCTTCCGGAAGCAACAAGTAATTCTGACGCATTCCTCCGGGGATATTCTTGAATACGGTTCCGAAGGCGCTATTATCATCTGTAACAAAGCTGCCACCGCCAATGATCTGTAGTCCGGTAGTCGTTTCGAAAGTAGCTTTATAAACAGGATCGGGCACATGTATTCCGCTACCGATATTCGGTCCCTGAGCATCGCTGTCCGAGAAAGTATTTGTCCAGATCTTCAGATCATCATAATAGGCTTCGGCTGTTTCCGTATCCGAACCATAGCCTAAATATATATAGGTCGCAGATGACAATAAATCGATCATATTGGAATAATCGAAGTCACCTACGCTCACAGCCCTTGTCTTTCCGGAACTGATGCTGGCATGGTTGTTGGTATCGTATTTCTTGGTGCCATCGATATAAATGGCGTATCCTTTCTCTGTGAAAGTCAAGGCAACATAATGCCATGTCCCGTAAGGCATTGCGTTCGTTACACTGACTTCCGGATCATTTACGTCCAGATAGCCTCCTGTGCCGGTATAGCTCAAAAAAGCATTTGCAGTGAAATACAGTTTGTTTGTTCCGTCACTGAATGAGATCAGTGCGCCTGTATGGTCTGTTTTAGTAGATTTTACGAAGAAACTAAATGAGACTCCTGTCTGGATATCTGCACCGATAAGAGGGTTGGGAATGCGGAGGTATCCGCCGTTGGCGTGCATAACTCCACTTTCTCTTTCATCATCTTGTACGATTTCCGGAATCTCTTGATCTGCACTGTATGCAAAACCTTCCCCCGATATAGGTGTTTTGCCTTCGGTGGCAGTAGAGTTGAAATCTTCGTCAAATGTAAATTCAGCTATTAATTTAGCGGAGGTATCCGGCTTTGCTGGAAGTTTTTGATTTCCTGCCGGTGGATCGGCTTCTCCCCAATCCTGACAAGAACTCATGCTGAGAACGGTAAGAATTGCCATAAGTAGTAACGGCCATTTCCTTGTCTTCATAGATATTGATATTAATGGTTCAACAATAATTCTACTCGTTGTAGTGTCGCAAAAATACAACCGATGAGTATATTAAAGGTGGACAAATGAATTTTCGAGGTGGATAAACGGTTATATAAGTGTCTTTTTTACACTTTGAGTATAATCTTGGACGGATGTCTCTTAAAATGAGCTCATTTTAAGACGAAGGGCTGCTATCATTGTTTCATAATAGCAACCCTTATATCAGTTATTCTTCGTTATTCAGCAGTGCGCTTGGTGTCACATTGAAATGTTTCGTGAAGCATCTTGTAAAATATTTGGGATCATTGAATCCTACTTCGTAGGCAACTTCCGCTATATTCATATTCTTCGTTTCCCGATTCTTCAGAATCAATTCCCGTGCGATGTTCAGTCTGTAATTCCGGATGAACTGTCCGGCGGACTGACCGATTAAGTTTTGCAGTTTTTTGTTCAGCAGGCTTTTGCTTACTCCGACGGCTTCACAAAAATCGCTGACTTCAAAATAGGAGTTCTTGTAGTTCTCTTTGATAACTTCCATTACTTGATTGAGGAACTTCTTATCACCGGATTCTTCTTCCATATTAAGTACGTCCACGTCCATATCAAGCGTAAATTTACGTTGATATCGTTTCCGGTTCTCCAGAATATTCTGAATACGGGCCAATAATAATGTTTCATCAAAAGGTTTCAGCAGATATTCGTCCACTCCCATACGATAGCTTTCCAGTCGGGCTTCTTGTGAGGTTTTGGCGGTCAGCATCAGGAAAGGAATATGCGAAATGGCAAATGTCTCCTTTACCCTTCGGGACAGCTCGATTCCGTCCATGACGGGCATCATCAAATCACTGATAATAAAGTCTATTGGATTACTATTAAGTATATGTAATGCTTCTTCGCCATTGGCAGCTTCCAGTACATGATACTGTTCACGAAGAATAGACCGGATATATCCCCGCATATCAGCATTATCCTCCACAACCAGTATACTTAAAGCCTCTTTCTCTTTTGGAGAGCCGGAATCCTGAACAGGAGTTGCGGACGAATCGTTGTGATCAATAATGATTGTCTTTTCGTCTTTCCTTTCATTTCGTTGCAAGGGGAGGAGGATGCGGAAAGAGCATCCCGCA
This sequence comes from Bacteroides sp. B1-V-101, assembly GCF_023656585.1. NCBI lineage: Bacteria > Pseudomonadati > Bacteroidota > Bacteroidia > Bacteroidales > Bacteroidaceae > Bacteroides > Bacteroides sp. B1-V-101. The sequence continues at coordinate 15,721 of NZ_JAMOKH010000039.1, forward strand.
TGACGGTTATTGAATGCTTTGATCTCTCCGCCGTGCATTTGAACAATCCGTTTGCAGAGGTATAAACCGATGCCTGTTCCTGCTTGTCCGTATACCGGATATTTCACTTGATTCTGCGACTGGTAGAAGCGGTTGAAAATCCGATTGAGGTCTTCCTCAGGGATGCCCGAACCACTGTCCTTGACGCAAATATACAGAGTCTCTTTTTCACTGTCTTTGGCGAAAAGAGCAGATAGGTAGAGAGACACAGTTCCCCCGTTAGGAGTAAACTTGATAGCGTTACTCAACAGATTGGTGACCACCTTACGCATTGCTTCCTCATCGTACAAGATCTCCGGCATTTCCATCCGGTAATAGCGTTTGAGCACAATGTTCCGCTCTTGGGCGAATACTTCAAACGGAGTGATCAGTGAATCGATAAATTTCAGAAAATTTCCCCGAGTCTTCACAATCTCCAGTTTGCCGGACTCTACCTTCCGGAAATCCATCAACTGATTGACGAGAGACAATAGATATTTGGAATTGCGTTCCACGAAGTTCAATTGCTCAATGACTTGCGGATTGTAGCTTAATTTCAACGCACGTTCGATAGGACCGATAATGAGAGTAATCGGAGTGCGGAATTCATGGGTAATATTCGTAAAGAATGAAATCTTGTCAAGCGTCAATTCCTGCACTTTACGGGACATACGAATCAGTTGTGCCTTCTGCCTCGTGATTTTCTCATTCTGCTGAATCAGCATCTGGTTTTGGCGTGACAGCTCATCCGTTTGATTTTCTAACAGATGCTTTTGCTGTTCCAGTTCATGAGTACGTTCTTCTACCGTGCGGTGCAGATATTCTTTCTGCCGTTTCAGATTACGGATGCGCCATTGATAGAATTGCCATACACTGACAGATAACAATACGATGATGAATAGAATAAACCATACAGTCTTATAGAAATAAGGTACAATCGTAATCTTCAGTTCCGTTATGTTTTCTCCCTCGTTCTCACCATCAGGAGTGTATCTGACCTGTAGAGTATATGAACCGGGAGGTAAATTCGTATAACTGGCGAAACGACGGTTGCCCGGAACCTGTACCCATTTATCGTCAAAACCGACCAGACGATAACTGTATATGGCTGTATTGTTTGATTCAAAGTTGAGCGCTGCAAATTCGAGTGAGAAAGATTTCTCTTTTTCATGCAGTTTCAGTTCCGTCGTTATGGCAATATCTTCCGACAAGTATTCGCTGCCCGGCAATATTTCTTCATTACCTATCCGCAGGCGGGTGAAACGTACTTTGGCAGCTGGAAGAGACATCGCCGGACGATTACTTTCGATTGCAACCAATCCGCCTACACTGCCGAAATAGAGTAAGTCATGAGAAGAACCACATGAGGCGTTCCAATAAAACTGTGTGTCAATCAGACCATCCTGTATGGTATAGTTAATGAAACGATTCTCTGCCTGGTGATAACAGGAGAGTCCATTATTGGTACTGATCCATAAGTTACCGTTGTTATCTTCCAGTATTCCCCGAACACTATTGTTCGGTAGTCCTTGCGCTGTGCTATAAGAGATAAACTGTTCTTTTCCTTGAGCATCGATTTTTCGTTGATAAATGCCATATCCGTTACTGCCCAGCCATAAAGTACCGTCCTTACCTTGATAAAAGCAGGTTATTTTCTCAATCAGGCGGGAGGACGGATCGTCCAGTTTGTAGTTCAGGTGCCTGTACTGGAATTCTCCTTTAGAGGAACGGGAATGCAGATCGATGATATAAACCCCTTCCAGACAACCGACCCAAAGTTTACCCTCCTTATCAATAATGGAACCGATACAGCCATGAATATTTTCAGCAGCCTTATCCGGTAACGGAGCAGTTATTTCCTTTTTTACCGGATCATAAAAATAGAGTCCTTGATTGGCGCCTATCCATATACCTTCATTAATAGGGTCATAATTCAATACTCCGATAAAGTTAATCGGAAAGCCTCCGCCGGTCTGTGAGGAAATTACCTCCAGTATCTGTCGGGGAGCTTTCAGATCAAGCAGATTGAGACCTCCTCCCCATGTACCTATCCATAAGTGATTGTCGGTATCGGCAGTCAGGGCACTGACGGAGTTGTGACTCAGCCCTCCGTGTTCACGTGTATAATGGGTGAAATCTTCGCTGTTCCGTTCTTTTCTGTTCAGTCCGCCTTCTACTGTCCCTACCCATAAGGTTCCGTATACATCTTCATAAATTGCATTGACAGGATTATAGGATAAACTTGACGGATTTTCCTTGTCATGCCGGTAGCTCCGTATCGATAGTTGCCGTGGATTCAACAGATTGATACCTCCGGTTTCCGTACCGAACCAGATATGTTCTCCATCAGTCAATATGCAATTAATAAAGTTACTGTTCAGCAGATTGGTGCCGCCATTTGGAAGGTCACAGGCTATACGTTCAAAATTATCCGTCATCGGGTTATAGATATTAATACCACGTAGTGTCGCGACGATTAATTGTTTGTCATCGGTGATAGCTAAATTTGTCAGATAATTTTGCGACAGGGAATAGGGATTGCCGGAATCATGCTCATATCGTTTTATCACATTTCCAGTTTTATTATAGCGGAATAGTCCGCGGTCACTGGAGATCCAGACTTCATTCTCTTTGCTGAGGAAATCCGAAATATAAGTTCCCGCTTCGAACTTCAGGCAGTCGGCTATGGGAGTGGTTACCAGTCTCTTTTGCGGACTTAATGCCACTTTTCGTATTTCTCCATTGTTTCCCATCCATATTTTCCCATCCTCGTCAATGTCTTTCAGAGCAATGTCCGGACCATTCAGATAGACAGGGCTGAGTGTAGACAGGATTTGCACTTCCCCTTTGTCATTGAATTCGATACGGTGAAGGGCGTTGTCGCAATGAAGCCAGATACAGCCTTGCGTATCTTTCATGATACGGGTAGCCGGTAGTTCCAGTATCTTTGGAAGTATCCCTTTCGGGTCATGGGGGATAATCGGTTTTAAAGTAGATAAGTCAATAATATCCGTTCCCCCTTCGGAGACGATCCAAAGGCGTTGGAAGGCGTCTTCACAGACATTGCGTATAAAGTTGCTTTTTAGTTTGCATTGGTGATTATTGGGAGTGTAGTTTACAAACTCATAGCCATCATAACGGGAAAGCCCGCCTCCGGCAGTCGAAATCCACATAAACCCCCGGCTGTCTTTGTACAAATCGTCGATAAAATTATGTGGAAGCCCCTCGTTCATGGTCACATACGTAATATTATAGCGGTCGGCAAACCGTTCCTGTGCCCGAACCTGTCCGGCCAGTGAACAGATACTATATATTATAAGGTATATAAGTAGGTGTTTTTTCATATATGTACGTATTAATAAGGGCAAAGTTAGAAGAATCTCTTCAATCACAAAAATGGGAAGAGCTTCTTTTCAGCAGATTATCGGATTGTCCACCAATCGTGTTCGTATGTCCACCTTTCATAGGGGAAACGGGGCGTATTTTTGTAGCATAATTGATGAACGAATACACAGATATTATGAAAAACTTGTTTTTGCCAGTTCTTTTAATAGCAGGCAGCTTCTTTGTAAGTTGCACTTCTTCCGTGTTTACTCCGACTCCTTCTGCTAATCCTTGGGATGATAATTATTTATCAGTAGCCAAAATGGAAGATTACCGTCAATGGGGAACATACAATGTACACGATCCGTCCTGCCGGAAGCTGGGCGACTATTATTATATGTATTCTACAGATGCGATTTTCGGTGAGAACCGGAAAGAAGCGAGAGAGAAAGGCGTGCCGTTGGGATTTATCCAGATGCGCCGTTCTAAGGATTTGGTACATTGGGAATTTCTGGGATGGGCATTTCCTGAAATACCGGAAGAAGCGGTTCAATGGGTACAGTCTCATGCAGGAGGGCAGGGGGCGACCAATATCTGGGCACCGTATATCATCCCTTATAAAGATAAATACCGCCTCTACTATTGCGTATCCGCATTCGGACGTAAAACATCCTATATAGGACTTGCCGAATCAACTTCTCCCGAAGGGCCATGGACGCAGAAAGGCTGTATCGTTAAAACAGATGATTCTACCGCGATGAATGCTATCGATCCGAGCGTCATAGCAGATGAAAATACTGGTAAATGGTGGATGCATTACGGCTCCTTCTTCGGTGGTCTGTATTGCGTCGAACTGAATCCTGAAACCGGATTAGCCTTAAACGAAGGCGATTTGGGGCACCTTGTAGCACGGCGTGCCAACTATCGGAAGGACAATCTCGAAGCACCGGAAATAATCTATCATCCGGAGCTGAAACAATATTATCTTTTCACTTCCTATGATCCGTTGATGACGACTTATAATGTACGTGTCAGCCGTTCGGATGCTGCCGAAGGTCCGTTTACGGACTACTTTGGCAAGGCTGTGAAAGATACGACCAACAACTTCCCGATACTGACTGCACCATATCGTTTTGAGAACCATACCGGATGGGCGGGTACAGCGCATTGTGCCGTCTTTTCTGACGGTGAAGGAAACTATTTTATGGCACATCAGGGACGTCTGTCACCGCAAAATCAGTTAATGGTGTTACATATACGGCAGTTGTTCTTCACTCCCGAAGGCTGGCCGGTCGCTTCTCCCGAGAGATATGCAGGGACTGCTTCGCGTCAATTCAGCAAAGAAGATCTGGTCGGTGAATGGGAAATCATACGAGTGCAGGAACCGGCATACGAACGTCAGCTGGAAGCCGGACAGATCTTATGGGGAGAGGGAGAACTGAAAGAGAAGGAATGGAACTTGTCCACCCGAGTGACTTTGGTAAAAGACGGCACGTGCAAAGGGCAGATGACCGATAACGAATGGAATATAGTTCAAATGAATGGAAAATGGTCCTTTTTGACCGAAAAACATCTATTAATGGTAGATTTGAACTCGGAGAAGATTGAGAATCTGGTTATCTTTGCAGGACACGATTGGGAGAACGAAACCGAAACAATTCTCTTTACCGGACTCGATAGCCGGGGACGTTCTGTCTGGGGAAAAAGAATCAAATAACTATATATAATTTTTATTGAAAACCATGAGAAGATACACAGAATTACTGGCTGCATTAGCCTTATCTACCGGCATGGCGCTTCATGCGCAAACCAATGAAATGGTGATCCAGACTAAGAAGTTGGGTGCTGAAATCCAGCCGACAATGTACGGACTCTTTTTTGAAGACATCAATTATGCTGCCGATGGCGGACTTTATGCCGAACTGGTAAAGAACCGTTCATTCGAATTCCCTCAGCGTCTGATGGGATGGAAGACTTATGGAAAGGTGACTTTGCAGGATGACGGTCCTTTTGAACGCAATCCGCATTATGTGCGTCTTGATAATCCGGGACATGCCCACAAGCATACCGGACTGGATAATGAAGGTTTCTTCGGCATCGGGGTTAAGCAAGGTGAAGAATACCGCTTTTCCGTATGGGCACGTCTGCCGCACGGAGGTACAGGTGAAAAGATACGTGTGGAACTTGTAGATACCAAATCTATGGGCGAACATCAAGCTTTTGCCTCTCAGACACTGACCATTGATTCCAAAGACTGGAAGAAGTATCAGGTAATCTTAAAAGCGGGTGTTACCAATCCCAAAGCAACGCTTCGTATTTTCCTTGCTTCCCAGGGTACGGTAGACTTGGAGCATATTTCCCTTTTCCCTGTCGATACTTGGAAGGGACATGAGAACGGTCTTCGCAAAGACCTTGCGCAGGCTTTGGCGGATATTCATCCGGGAGTCTTCCGTTTCCCCGGTGGTTGCATCGTTGAAGGTACGGATCTCGAAACCCGTTATGACTGGAAGAAATCCGTGGGGCCGGTAGAAAACCGTCCATTGAACGAAAATCGCTGGCAATATACCTTTACCCATCGTTTCTATCCGGATTATTATCAAAGCTACGGACTGGGATTCTATGAATATTTCCTTCTTTCTGAAGAAATGGGAGCGGCACCGCTTCCGATCCTGAACTGCGGACTTGCCTGTCAGTATCAGAACAATGAAGAAAAAGCTCACGTAGCAGTTTGCGACCTGGACAGCTATATTCAGGATGCACTCGATCTGATCGAATTTGCCAATGGAGATGTGAACACGACTTGGGGGAAAGTACGTGCCGATATGGGACATCCGGCACCTTTCAATTTGAAATATCTAGGCATCGGTAATGAACAGTGGGGAAAAGAGTATCCCGAACGTCTCGAACCGTTTATCAAGGCTCTTCGCAAGGCGTATCCGGAAATCATGATTGTAGGCAGTTCCGGCCCGAACTCCGAAGGAAAAGAATTCGATTACCTGTGGCCTGAGATGAAACGTCTGAAAGCTGATCTGGTAGACGAACACTTCTACCGTCCCGAAAGCTGGTTCCTTAGTCAGGGAGCACGCTATGATAACTATGACCGCAAAGGACCGAAAGTATTTGCCGGCGAATATGCTTGTCACGGAAAAGGAAAGAAATGGAACCACTTCCATGCTGCCTTGCTCGAAGCAGCCTTCATGACCGGATTGGAACGCAATGCCGATATCGTACATATGGCTACTTATGCGCCGCTTTTCGCTCATGTGGAGGGATGGCAATGGCGTCCGGACATGATTTGGTTTGATAATCTTAACTCGGTGCGTACCGTAAGTTATTATGTGCAGCAGCTGTACGCACAGAACAAAGGAACGAATGTACTTCCTCTCACTATGAACAAGAAACCGGTAACAGGGGCGGAAGGACAAAATGGACTTTTTGCCAGTGCAGTCTATGATAAGGATAAGAACGAACTGATTGTCAAAGTAGCTAATACTTCCGATAAGACACAGCCTGTATCCTTGACTTTCGAAGGTCTGAAAAAGCAGGATGTATTGTCCGAAGGACGTTGCATCACTCTTAGCTCACTCGATCAGGACAAAGATAATACGCTTGAACAACCGTTTGCCATCACTCCGCAGGAGACACCGGTAACGATCAATGGTCATGCGTTAACCACCGAACTCGGACCGAACACGTTTGCAGTTTATAAATTCACGAAGAAATAAAATGAATAGCGTTAAACTAGTTATGATTTCATGCGTATTGGCAGCCTTTTCCGGGCTGTCTGCGCAGAATGACACTACTTTTGTAGCCAATGGCAATCCCATCATAAAATATAAATATACAGCCGATCCGGGTGCTATGGTGCATGACGGTAAGGTGTACATTTATGCCGGACATGATGAATGTCCTCCTCCCAGAGAACATTACCAGTTGAATGAATGGTGTGTATTCTCGTCTCCCGATATGAAGACATGGACGGAGCATCCTGTACCTTTGAAAGCCAAAGATTTTAGTTGGGCAAAAGGGGAAGCATGGGCTAGTCAGGTGATAGAACGTGACGGAAAGTTCTATTGGTATGTGACAGTAGAACACGGCACTATTCACGGAAAATCCATCGGCGTAGCCGTATCTGATTCGCCTGTCGGTCCTTTTGTGGATGCCCGTGGTTCCGCACTGATCACCAATGATATGACGACCGAATTTACCAAGATCTCTTGGGAAGATATCGATCCGACTGTTTTTATTGACGACGACGGACAGGCATATCTTTATTGGGGGAATACTCAATGCTACTATGTCAAACTGAAAAAGAATATGATCGAGCTGGATGGTCCTATCGTACCGGTTCATCTGCCCCGATATACGGAAGCTCCGTGGATACATAAGCGTGGAGACTGGTATTACCTTTCATATGCTTCTGAATTTCCGGAAAAGATATGCTACGCCATGAGCCGTAGCATTACCGGACCTTGGGAATACAAAGGCATCCTTAATGAGATAGCCGGCAATTCCAATACCAATCATCAGGCTATTATCGAGTTCAAGGGCGACTGGTATTTCATTTATCATAATGGAAGCATCAATACAGCCGGAGGCAGTTTCCGCCGTTCCGTCTGCATCGACCGTTTGTATTATAACGAAGACGGTACCATGAAACGCATTCAGATGACAACGGAAGGCGTACAATAAACAGATAATTATAGGGTTAGGTTAGATAATAGGTTTTTAGATTTTTGTTAATTGAAAAGTAAGGGCGTCCTTCCATTCCGGAAAGACGCCCTGCTTATTTAATTCTGATGAATAATAACTTATTCTACTCTGCGTGAACCGTCACCGATTACTACATCATATACTTTCGGGCTTCTGCCGAATTTAGCTTTGAAAGCTTCTTTTGTCTTTTCAACGAAGTTGTCATACAGTTCGTTCTTGACAAGGTTGATAGTACAACCACCGAAGCCGCCACCCATTACGCGTGAACCGGTTACACCATATTCTTTAGCGCAATCGTTCAGGAAGTCAAGTTCTTCGCAGCTCACTTCGTACAATTTGCTCATACCGTGGTGAGTTTCGTACATCTTCTGACCTACTGTTTCGTAATCGTCTTTTTCCAGCGCATCGCAAACATCAAGTACGCGTTGGATTTCTTCGATTACATATTCGGCACGCATATAATCTTCAGCGCTGATATCAGCTTTCGCTTCTTCAAGCATATCCATTGTACAGTCACGCAGGAATTCTACATGCGGATGTTTTTTCTGGATAGCAGCAACAGCAGCCTCACAGCTCTGACGACGCTTGTTGTAAGCAGAAGAAGCCAGTTCGTGTTTCACTACTGAATCCATCAATACCAGACGATAACCTTCCGGATGGAATGGGAAATATTGATATTCCAGTGAACGGCAGTCCAGACGGATCAAGCTGCCAGCTTTACCGAATACAGAAGCGAACTGGTCCATGATACCGCAGTTTACACCGCAGTAGTTGTGTTCAGTAGCCTGACCTACTTTAGCCAATTCAAATTTGTCGATTTTACCTTCACCGAACAGTTCATTCAATGCGAAAGCATATGTACTTTCCAGAGCAGCAGAAGAAGACATACCTGCACCCAGAGGCACATCGCCGGAGAAAGCGGTATTGAATCCTTTCACGTCTACGCCACGTTTGATCATTTCACGGCATACACCGAAAATGTATCTTGCCCAGCTTGTACGGGGAGCATCCTCTTCGTTCAGACCAAATTCTACATAATCTTTCAGGTCGATAGAATAAGCTCTTACTTTGTCAGTGCCGTTCGGTTTGATTTCAGCAAGCATACCTTTGTCTACAGCTCCGGGGAATACGAATCCACCGTTGTAGTCAGTATGTTCGCCAATCAGGTTGATACGACCCGGAGAGGCATATATAAATCCTGTAGTTCCATCAAAATGCTTAATGAAGCGACTTCTTACGTGTTCTATATCCATGATAAATCAATTTTATAAGGTGAATAAATTAAATTCAGATTTTTTATTCTACTGGAATGTCTTTATTTACGTTCTTGCAACCTACCAGACCGTAGTACAGCAAGTAAGCCAGAGCAGCGATAATTACCCAATAGCTAGCCATGAAACCGGCTACGTCAGCTACCCATCCTTGAATTACAGGCAGGATACCTCCACCGCATACCAGTACCATAAACAGACCGGAAGCAGCAGCCAGATATTTACCCAGTCCTTCTACAGCAAGGTTGAAGATACCACCCCACATGATAGAAGTACAGAGACCAACTAATACCAAATACATAGCGTTAATGGGCACTTCTGCAAAACCGAATGACAAACCGCCAGTTGCGCTTTGTTGTAGTACAGGCAGATTCACCAATGTTCCTGTAGAAGAGAAGATAGCAAGGAATACTAAAATCAATCCCAAAGCGGATGTAAATGTAAGCATCGCTTTACTGGAAACTTTTGCACCGAGTGAAGCACCGGCCAGACGACCGATCAACATCAGGAACCAGTAAGTTCCTACTACGAAACCGGAGATTGTAGAAGCGATACCGGCACCGCCTTTTTCTACAGGGTCAGTAAGGAACAGGTTCAGAGTACCCGGTACACCTACTTCAATACCTACATATACAAAGATAGCGATAGCGCCCAATACAAAGTGACGGAACTTCAAAGCACCTTTCATCAGTGTGCTGATTGGTTCAGTTGTAGCAGCAGCGTTCGGTTCCGGAATGCGTACAAACAGGAGTACGAAGAATGCGAAAGCGAATACAGCCATTGCGGTGTACATTACAGGGAAAATCTGAGAGATAGTAGCTTTTTCGATAGATCCGGCGATCAGGATACCAACGAACATCGGAGTGATGGTAGCCATTACAGAGTTGAAAGAGCCGCCCACCTGGATAAGCTGGTTACCTTTGTTACCTTCACCACCCAGTTTGTTCAACATCGGGTTTACTACAGTGTTAAGCAAACACATAGAGAAACCTGCTACGAATGCACCAATCAAATAAACGGCAAAAGCCATCTCAGGGCTTGAATGACCGGACAGGAACTGGATACCTACGCCGATAAAACCGATAGCTACTGCGATAAGTGCTGTTTTCTTATATCCCACACGTTGCAACAAGATACCGCTGGGGATACCCATTACTGCATAAGCTATAAAGTTACCGAAGTTTCCCAGCATACCCAAAGCATTGGATACGTCGAATTGGTTCTTCAGCACAATACCCATAGGAGCTGCGAGGTTAGTAACGAATGAAATCATACCGAAAAGGAAAATCATCGTGATAATGGCAATGATTTTTCCATTCTTTTTTTCTTGTGTCATGGTTCTATTAAAAATGTTAGTTTATAAAATTAGGTTAGTTATTTTTTTATCTTTTATTTTTCCACACCGAATTTGTAGATAGTCACCTGCTGGTATTCATCGCCCGGCAATAAAGTAGCCGAGGGGAAATGAGGTTTGTTCGGAGTGTCGGGGAAACATTGTGCCTCGAAGCAGATAGCGCTTCTTGCAGGGAATGTAGCACCGTGAGCACCTTCGAAACCATTCAGCCAGTTACCGGTGTAAAGTTGTACACCTGCTTCAGTTGTGTATACTTCCATGGTACGACCGCTATTCGGTTCGAAACAAGTAGCTGCCAAATCCAGTGAACCTGTTTCAATCTTGTTCAGTACGTAGCAGTGGTCGTATCCGGCACCGTTAATCAGTTGTTGGAATTTATCGTTGATACGTTCGCCTACGGTATGCGGAGTGGTGAAGTCCATTGGAGTACCTTCTACTTTGGCAACTTCTCCGGTTGGGATAGAAACTTCATCGATAGGCGTGTAGAAATTAGCGTTGATAGTAACAATATTGTTTTCGATAGTAGGAGTAGGATTGCTGATACCAGCCAGATTGAAGAAACCGTGATTGGTCAGGTTGACTACAGTAGCTTTGTCAGTTGTGGCACGATATTCGATTACCAGTGCATTTTCTTCTTCTTCCAGGCGATAAACCATTTCAACCTCCAGATTGCCGGGGAAACCTTCTTCGCCGTCGGCTGAAACATAATTGAACTGGATTATATTTTCAGCCAGTTGGTCGGCATCCCAAACGCGGGCGTGAAAACCGGTAGGTCCTCCGTGCAGGGAGTTGGGTCCGTTGTTGATGGTGAGCTCGTGCTCTTCTCCGTACAATGTGAATTTTCCTTTGGCGATGCGGTTGCCATAGCGTCCGATAGTAGTGCTGAGGAAGGGTTCCGGGCTGTTGACAACGTGGTCTATGCTGTCGTGTCCGAGGACAACGTTTGCATATTTTCCATCTTTATCCGGTACCATGATAGCGAGAATGGCGCATCCGTAATTAGTTACGGCGACTTCCATTCCCTTTTTATTTTTGAGGATAAATAAATCAGTTTCTTTATTATTTATCTCCTTTTGGAAATCTTTCCGGCTGAGCCCTGATAGATTCCCTTCCGTTGGGAATGTGTTATTCATGTCTGGTATTCTTAAAATTTTCTTGCAAATAAAGGTAAATTCTTTGTTACTCACAAATTATTCCGGCTAAATATGGTGGGTAGTTTAGGAAAGTTTAGCGTTCTCACTTAGGTTTCTGTATTTTTCATCCTTCTTTTCTTTTAAAGTGAACAATTTTTCGTATGTTTGTTCCCGGATTATTATAATCCGGGAGAATTTAATCTAAGTTTATTAACAAGAAAAACAAAAATGTATCCATTAAAATTCGAACCTATTCTGAAGCAGACGCTTTGGGGGGGCGACAAAATTATTCCGTTCAAGCATTTGAATTCAGACTTGAAAGGAGTAGGAGAAAGCTGGGAGATTTCCGGCGTAGAGGACAATGAATCTGTTGTGGCTAATGGCCCGGACAAAGGTTTAACTCTGGCTGATATGGTGAGAAAGTATCGCGAGGAACTGGTTGGCGAAGCGAATTATGCTCGTTTTGGCAATAAATTCCCACTGCTTATCAAATTCATCGATGCAAAGCAGGATTTATCCATTCAGGTGCATCCGGCAGATGATTTGGCAAAGAAAAGGCACAACTCAATGGGTAAAACCGAAATGTGGTATGTAGTGGATGCTGATAAAGGAGCGAAACTGCGTTCTGGATTTTCCGAGCAAATCACCCCGAAAGAATATAAAGAGCGCGTGCTGAACAATACGATCACTGACGTATTGCAGGAGTATGAGATCAAGCCGGGAGATGTATTCTTCCTTCCTGCCGGACGTGTGCACAGTATTGGCGCCGGTGCGTTTATTGCCGAAATCCAGCAGACTTCGGATATTACTTATCGTATCTATGACTTCAACCGTAAGGATGCAAACGGAAAGACTCGTGAATTGCATACTGACCTGGCGCGTGAAGCCATCAATTACGAAGTGTTGGATGATTATCGTACCAAATACGAAGCGGTGAAAGATGAGCCGGTAGAACTTGTAGCTTGTCCGTACTTCACTACTTCCGTGTATGATATGACCGAAGAAATCAGCTGTGATTATTCAGAACTCGATTCATTCGTGATCTTCATTTGTATGGAAGGTGCATGCAAGATAAAAGACAATGAAGGTAATGAACTGAAAGTAGGTGCCGGAGAATCTATTCTGCTTCCTGCTACAACACAGGATGTAACAATTACTCCGGAAGCTGGAAACGTAAAATTGCTGGAAACATACGTGTAAATAATAGACAATATTATTGATAAAAGTATAGACCGGGCAGGCGAGAAAAACTTTCTCGCCTGCTTTGCGTTGTAGAAAGAAAGGCGTATCGATTTTGTCTTACAGACTGACAAATTCATATATGTGATGGAATTTAAGTTGGATGGTACTGCTGAAGAAGCTATCAAACAGATTAATGAAAAGCATTATGCACTTCCTTTTGAGGCAGACGGACGCCGACTTTTCAAGATAGGTGTCAATTTTAGCTCAGAAACACGCAATATTGAGAAGTGGATAGTGGAGTAGCATCAATTCTATCCCCATTCAGTTTTATATAATTTTTTTGGAAAGGTTTTAAACTTCTGTTGCTAAATCATTTTTTTCGTCTTATCATTGTATAAATTTACTAGTGATATATATGAATAAAAATGGATTTAGCCGTTGTGCGGAGTCGTACATCGGTCGTTTACGAAAAGAGGGGCGTCATTCTACGGCCCATGTTTATACGAATGCTCTTTTTTCTTTTACCAAGTTTTGTGGCACTACCCATGTTGCTTTCCGGCAAGTCACCCGTGAACGCTTGCGCTGTTACGGGCAGTATCTTTATAGTTCCGGTCTGAAGCCGAATACGGTATCAACGTATATGCGTATGCTTCGTAGCATCTATAATAGAGGAGTGGAGTCGGGCAGAGCTCCGTATGTGCATCGTCTGTTTCATGATGTTTATACGGGAGTGGATATTTGCCAGAAGAAAGCGTTGCCTGTCGGAGAACTTAATCGCCTCCTCTATGAAGATCCCAAATCGGAACGTTTGCGTCGTACACAGGCTATCGCTGCCCTGATGTTTCAATTCTGCGGAATGTCTTTCGCTGACCTTGCTCATCTGGAGAAATCTTCGCTGGAACGGAATATCATCCGGTATAATCGTATCAAGACGAAAACTCCGATGAGTGTGGAAGTACTGGATACTGCACAGGATATAATCAGTCGGCTTCGCAACTGTCAGCCTTCTCATCCGGATTGTCCCGACTATCTGTTCAGTATCCTTCTTGGCGACAAGAAGAGAGAAGATGAAAGTGCATACCGGGAATATCAGTCCGCTCTCCGCAGGTTCAATAATCGTCTGAAGAGACTTGCAAAGGCTCTTCGGCTGACTTCTCCCGTCACTTCCTATACTATCCGTCATTCCTGGGCTACTACCGCTAAGTATCGTGGTGTTCCTATTGAGATGATCAGTGAGTCGCTGGGGCATAAGTCTATTAAGACTACTCAGATTTATCTGAAAGGTTTTGGTCTGCAGGAACGTACAGAAGTGAATCGAATGAATTTATCTTACGTGAAGAACTGTCGGATAGGACGGGTGTAAAATATTTAATAAGTTGATAGTCAGCATGGATCTGTTTCTGTTACTTCTTAGGTAACGGAAGTAAATTTGATGCAAAGATAGACAAAAACACAAATAAGAAACAAATTAAAGCTCACTTTTTTTAGTTTTATCTAAAATATAGGGTAAAAACATCTTTAGACATGAAAAATACTTATTTTCATGCCCCACTCCTTATATACCTAATTTCCATTGGTATATACCCTTCTACTTAGGATGTAACTCTCTTGACAACATATTTGCTGCTGCTTTTCAACCTTTTTTCATTGTTCGTTTATGCTGTATACACTTCCGTTACCTAAGAAGTAACGGAAACATATGGGGTAAAAAAACATGATTCTAACAAAAGAGAAATCAGCCATCCTCGGGACCAAAAATGGGACAGGGGAGGGCGTAGCGTGCTTAAAACGCTGGTATGTGGCACATGTTCGCATACATCACGAAAAAAAAGTAGCCGAATATTTGGGGAAAATGGGAATTGAGACTTTTGTTCCTGTCCAGCAAGAAATCCATCAATGGAGTGATCGCCGTAAATTAGTTGAAACAGTTCTTCTTCCGATGATGGTGTTTGTTCATGCCGATCCGAAGGAACGGATGGCTGCTTTAACTCTTGCCACGGTAAGCCGTTACATGGTGTTGCGTGGTGAGGGAAAGCCTGCTGTGATTCCTGATGATCAGATGGCGCGTTTCCGTTTTATGCTCGATTATTCGGAAGAGGCAATCTGTATGAATTATTCTCCATTAGCTCGTGGAAAGAAAGTTCGTGTTATCAAAGGTCCTTTGACGGGACTGGTTGGAGAACTAGTTGCGTTAGATGGCAAAAGTAAGATTGCTGTCCGGCTGGATATGTTGGGCTGCGCTTGTGTCGATATGCCTATCGGATATGTAGAGCAAATTGGCGAAAGAAACTAAGTAGGTGATGGGGACCTTCAATAATAGCATACAGGAGAAAATAGAAAAACTACAAAAGACAGTTGATACATTGCTTCATATGGGTGAGAATATGGACTGTATATGTATTGACGATCTTTCACTACTTAATAAAGAGATCCATGAACAGATCAATGATCTGTATCCTTGTCACGGTAAGACAGCCGAACAGGAAGCTGCTTTGTGCTTGTCTCTTCTGATGGGATATAGTGTGTCTATGTATGCCAATTCGGAGGATGAGGCAAAGAAAGAAACTGTTCTGAGGCGTTCGCAAATGATTCTGAAAAACCAATTGCCTTCACCATTGAAAATTCAGTTACACACAATCTACGATAAACTATTGTCATAGTAAATCTACTTTTTTGGAAAAAGACTTTATAATTTATTGGGGTATTTAAATTATGAAACACGCATTTGACCGTTTTGTTCAATATTTGCAGAAAAACTACTTTAGCTATTGGATTGTGTTGGGTATCGATACATTCATTGCTTTACTGTGTACCTGGGTGTCATTTATCGGCATTCATTATATAACGGAGACTTCTAAAGAAATCACTTCGCTCTTCCATATTTTAGCGATTTCGGTGATCTCCAGTGTCTTAGGTTCCTTTTTATTCCATACCTACCGTAATACGATCCGTTTTTCCCAGTTGAAGGAATTATGGAGACTTGCCGGAAGTGCGCTGATAAAGGCTGTCTGTATCGCAATGGCTATCTGGCTTTTCCTGCCTCAGACGGGACTGCATAATAGTCAGAAAATAGTCTTTGTACTGTTTGATGGTATGCTGACTTTTATTGTCATGGTAGGCTTTCGTATTCAGCTGATTTTGGTTTATGAACTCCTGCTGAATATGCTGAATAAGAAGAATATGCATATTCTGATCTATGGCATTGATGATAAGAGTGTGGCATTGAAAGTCCGGTTAATGAACAGCTCCCACTTTAAAGTCGTTGGCTTCTGCATCTACGGAACGGGCGACTCCATCCGACGCGTGGCTGATCTTCCCGTTTATTCATTTAAGGATGAAGATTGCTTCAACAAGCTTATTCATAAGAAATGTATCGGCGGCATCCTGTTTGCCCGTTACGAGAATACCCGTGAAGAGGAAGACCGCCTGCTTCAGTATTGTAAAAGGAGTGGATTGAAAACGTTGATTGCTCCGAGTATCAGTGAGGCTGACGAAAACGGAAGTTTCCATCAATGGGTACGCCCTATTAAGATTGAAGATTTGCTGGGTCGCTCAGAAATTCATATCAATATGGAGGAGGTGATGACTGAGTTTTGTGGCAAGGTTGTGCTGGTGACCGGAGCTGCTGGTAGTATTGGCAGCGAGCTTTGCCGGCAACTGGCTCAGATGAACATCAAGAAACTGGTCATGTTTGACTCTGCTGAGTCACCTTTGCATAATGTCCGCTTAGAATTTGAGAAGAATTATCCCGGTCTTGATTTTGTTCCTGTCATTGGAGATGTCCGCGTGAACGAACGTCTCCGTATGGTCTTCGAAACTTATCAGCCTCAGATAATCTTTCATGCTGCTGCTTATAAGCATGTTCCATTGATGGAGGAAAATCCCTGTGAAGCAGTTTTGGCCAACGTTATCGGTTCTCGTCAGGTTGCCGATATGGCTGTGGAATACGGAGCGGAGAAGATGATCATGATTTCTACGGATAAGGCTGTAAATCCTACCAATGTAATGGGATGCTCGAAACGATTAGCTGAAATCTATGTACAGAGTCTAGGCTGTGCCATCCGTGAGGGTAAAGTGAAAGGTCATACCAAATTTATCACTACCCGCTTTGGTAATGTATTGGGTAGTAACGGTTCTGTAATTCCCCGTTTTAAAGAACAGATTGAGAATGGCGGTCCTGTCACAGTGACTCACCCTGATATCATTCGTTTCTTTATGACTATCCCCGAAGCTTGTCGTCTGGTAATGGAGGCAGCCACTATGGGTGAAGGCAATGAGATATTTGTCTTTGAGATGGGAAAGGCCGTGAAGATTGTTGACTTGGCTACCCGTATGATCGAACTTGCCGGTTATCGTCCGGGTGAAGATATTGAGATAGAGTTTACGGGACTTCGTCCCGGTGAGAAGCTTTATGAAGAAGTCTTGAGTGATAAGGAGAATACAATCCCTACCGAGAATAAGAAGATAATGATAGCTAAGGTACGTCATTATGAATATACTGATATCCTCGAAACTTATGGAGAGTTCGAGAAGTTATCCCGTACAGTAAATATCATGGATACAGTCAAGCTAATGAAGAGAGTAGTACCTGAATTTAAATCCAAGAACTCACCGAGATTTGAGGTCTTGGATAGATAACTAGAATAATTCTGAACACTAACATAAATCAACAATGGATACAAAAGAATTGAAGATTGCTGTTGCAGGTACCGGCTATGTTGGTCTTAGCATAGCAACGCTTTTGTCGCAACATCATCAGGTAATGGTAGCTGGTGTGCCCGGTTTCACACGTATGAACAAAAATAGAAGGTGAACACTCATCAGATCATCCTGAATTCCATATTTTTCTCAATACGACTATGACAATAACAGCATTGGATTTGCGCAAGGAACATCCACAGTTTGTAGTATCATTGACCAATCGTGACTACGCCGGGATTGCCAACAGGATATTGTACTTACTCCACACCTCAGACTTTGGATTTGAACGTATTCTGGAAGAGTTGAAAGCTATGGCGGTCAACTTCACCTTGTATTTCGAAGACATCGTTTCAAAAGTAGGTCTTTGGCACAGTTTTGTTGCAGGGCACAGCAACCTTTATCGCAAGCCCCTGTCGTTTTACCGTGTTGGTGAAGACTACACCACCGATGAGATCCACTCGAGGATATACAGTTTCTCCTATGGGATGCCACACTTGCAGGCGAGGACTTTGAGACATTGGTCAATCTGGAGAACGAATCCCTTGCCAAGGTAGTCTCACAGATATATGACTACCTTGCAGAGCTCTTCGAAGATCCTCTGATCAATAATGATTTATCCGGCTTCTTTCACGAAGCGCGTTTCACAGACAACTTTTATGAAGTGCGTCAAGTGTTGAAGTGGTGTTTTTTCGATTGCTACCTCACCTCCGGCAGATTTATGATTCTACCTTCAAAGAAGTCTGTGATCACCAACTGGAGTTGTGCCAAGGCAACCGGCAGGTAGCACATCGGTAGCAGAAGTTGACCTGGCATTCCGTTACCATATCGGACCTCTGGCAATGAAATCGCAGGAATGGCTGTCTGCCTGCTCACTGTCAACGGTCAGGAGTCAAAGGCGAAAGACATTATAGACATCCAAGCCAGAGACATAGAACCATACCTGTTGGAAGAATTTAACAAAGAGTCAATCACCTTGTGAGACATCGAAGACAACATCATCAGTGTATAACGCACCAGATATTTCATGGTACAGAACCACATCCTGCAGGATAGCAACGGTTGCGTGGGTTCGTATGCTTGCTATAGGGAGAGTGTTTTCTGAACGGTATGAATTCATGGGGTGACATACTCAGCCTTATACCAAAGTACAGGGAAGAGCGGGAACTTATGAAGCAAGTAGGCGTTGAAGGAACTGACAACGATGCAATGTCTTCAAAGAAAAATTCACAATACGGCATTCACTTCTTCCGGACCAATGCGGACTATATGCGTTACCTTGCCGAAGAGCTCAACACTCCTGTTGGAAGCAAAGCAGTATTGCCAAAGAATGTGAGGAGCATAATCCTCTACATTCCGAAGGATAATCCATGTAAACTATGCACCATTATGGACTGTGCAGAATATATCAAACACCCAGGTAATCCCATGTACGACCAGGAGAAGTCGAAGACATATTTTCTAGTCGTCGACCTTGACCGGATACCAGGAGAGTTCATCCGCTATGCAATAGCCCATAAACTACTCATGCCGGATTTCGCTCTCAACTCCAACCGGGTTATCGTCATGGCAGGAAGTTAGCGCAGGATAATCTGGACTTCCTTACAAGGACGTTGAGGGGACAGGAATACTGATCAATGGAGATATGACAACTATACCAAGCGAAAAAATAAGATATATGCTGCAACGCATGGAAACTGACCGGTAGGTGCGCACGGATGTGGAGATGACTCCATTGAAGGAGGAGATTGAAGCAATCTTCAATCCAGGCAACATTGACGATGATTGTGACAGGATTGCGGACTTACTCTACCTGTTTAAGGTTCAAATCGGGGAATTGTTGGATAAAGGGGAGTATCATGAGGCTTTCACTCTGTTCTATGAAATCCTTAAAAGCCTGTCATGCCATTTTGTTAAGGATGAGCATTATTGTCATTTTGATGATATACACAGTCCTGACTACACTTGTGGGGACATGCTTGATACTATCGTCAGAAGAGTAAAGGAGGGAGTTGTGACGGAATCAGATCTAAAATATCTGTCGGAGGCGATGGGAGAGGTCGAACGAATGGATGCGTACGAAGACTACGGTTGTCCTTTCGTCATCTCGGACTGGAACCGTTTTTACGGGAATCTTCCGCTGGTAATTTGTATAACAAAAAGTAAAAAGAAAGATAAGATATGAGAAACTTTGAAGATTTACAGATAACTGTAGCAGATACAGGATACGTTGGTTTGAGTATCGCTACCTTGTTGTCATAATGGTATGCAAAATACTATGGTATTAATGATTAAGAATGAAATACAGGCAACTGGACCGATACAAATCATCGAATCGGTTGCCCGCTTGAAATAATGAAATAGAATATATTATATACATTTATGGAACTCAAAACAGACTACACAAACGTCAGTTTCCAGAATAATGGCAAACTAAAACTGTTGATAATTGTAGGTACACGCCCAGAGATTATCCGTCTCGCAGCCGTCATCAACAAGACACGTCGATATTTTGATGTTATTTTGGCTCACACCGGCCAGAATTATGACTATAACCTTAATGGTGTTTTTTTTAAGGATCTCAATTTGAAGGATCCTGAGGTTTATATGGATGCTGTAGGTGATGACCTTGGTGCTACTTGCGGTAACATTATAAATGCATCATATAAGCTTATGGTAGCTACTAGGCCTGATGCAGTTCTCGTTTTGGGTGATACAAACAGTTGTTTGAGTGTTATTGGTGCTAAGCGTCTTCACATCCCTATCTTCCACATGGAGGCAGGTAATCGTTGTAAGGACGAATGCCTCCCAGAAGAGACCAACCGTCGCATCGTAGATATTATCTCAGATGTGAACCTTGCATATTCAGAGCATGCACGTCGCTATCTTGCAGAGTGTGGTCTTCCACGTGAAAGAACTTATGTTACAGGTTCTCCTATGGCAGAGGTGCTCCACCAAAATCTTGCTGAGATTGAGGCTAGTGATGTTCATCAGCGTCTTGGTTTGGAGAAGGGTAAGTATATTCTTCTTTCTGCGCATCGTGAAGAGAACATTGACACAGAGAAGAACTTCTTGAGTCTCTTCAACGCTATCAATGCTATGGCTGAGAAGTACAATATGCCAATCCTTTATAGCTGCCACCCACGTTCACGCAATCGCCTTCTAGTCTCTGGCTTCCAACTCGATCCTCGAGTACAGGTTCAGCAGCCTCTCGGCTTCCATGATTACAACTGCCTTCAGATGAATGCCTTTGCTGTGGTATCAGACTCTGGTACACTTCCTGAGGAGAGCAGCTTCTTTACAAGCGTAGGTCATCCGTTCCCAGCTATCTGCATCCGTACCTCTACAGAACGTCCAGAATCTCTCGATAAGGCTGGTTTCATTCTTTCTGGTATTGATACTAATGGTCTTCTCCAGTCTGTTGATACAGCAGTAGAACTTGTAAAGAATGGTGACTATGGTATACCTGTGCCAAACTATTCCGATGAGAATGTCTCAACTAAGGTGGTTAAGATTATTCAGTCATACGTTGGCGTAGTCAACAAGATGGTTTGGCGTAAATTTTAAAACAAATAGGATAATGAAAGTATTAGTAACTGGCGCAAAAGGATTTGTTGGTAAGAACCTCTGTGCCCAACTCAATAATATCAAGACTGGTAAGGTAAAGTGTTATGGGAACTTGGTAATCGAAGAAGTCTTTGAGTATGATCTTGATTCTACACCAGAGCAGCTTGACGCATGGTGTAAGGATTGCGACTTCGTCTTCAACCTTGCAGGCGTTAACCGCCCTCAGGATCCGAAGGAGTTTATGGAGGGAAACTTCGGTTTCGCCACCGTCCTTCTCAACACTCTCAAGAAGTACAAAAACAACTGCCCTGTGATGATCAGTAGCTCTATTCAGGCTACTCTCGCAGGTCGCTTTGGTACGAGTGAATACGGAAAGAGCAAGAAGGTAGGTGAGGAACTCATGTTCCAATATGGTGAAGAGACAGGTGCCAAAGTCCTTGTTTATCGTTTCCCTAACCTCTATGGTAAATGGTGCCGTCCAAACTACAACTCAGTTGTCGCTACTTTTTGTAACAACATCGCCAACGATCTTCCAATTACAGTAAATGACCCATCAGTCGATATGGAGTTTCTCTATATTGACGATTTGGTAGAGGAAATGATCTGCGCATTGAATGGCGAGGAACATCATTGCGAGTTTGAGGGAGTAGAAACGGTACTTTCTCCAAACGGTCGCTATTGTACAGCCCCAATCACTCATCACGTGAAACTTGGTGAGATTGTGGATCTGCTTTACAAATTTGCTGAGATGCCAAAGACTTTGATGATCCCTGAGATTCCTGCCGGTTCGTTTGCAAAGCGACTCTATAGTACATTCCTCAGTTATCTTCCAAAGGAAAAGGTAATCTTCGACCTCAAGATGAATGTCGATAATCGTGGCTCTTTCACCGAGCTCGTCCACACTATCAACTGTGGACAGGTCAGCATCAACATCTCTAAACCTGGAATAACAAAGGGAGAACACTGGCATCATACTAAGTGGGAGCTGTTCATCGTAGTCAGTGGGTATGGACTTATTCAGCTTCGCAACGAGAATGATCCCAATGCAGAAATCCTTGAATACGAAGTCTCAGGTGACAAGATTCAGAGTGTCATCATGCTCCCTGGCTATACCCACAACATCATCAACCTTTCTGACACGCAAGATCTTGTTACAGTTATGTACTGCAATGAGATCTTTAATTCTGAGAGACCAGACACTTTCTTTGATAAGGTTGTGATTGAGCGAGAGCAGTGATAAAATAATTTTTTCATTGCCGAGTGTGAGCAAGCTCGACAATGTCAAGGTAGTTAAAGAATAATAAATAAAATCATCATACAATTATGTCCATTTTTGCAGGTAAAACCCTTATGATTACCGGTGGCACAGGTTCTTTCGGTAATGCAGTATTAAATCGTTTCCTTCATACAGACATCGCAGAGATCCGCATTTTCTCTCGTGACGAGAAGAAACAGGACGATATGCGCCACGAATATCAGGTAAAATATCCTGAATATGCAAGCAAAATCAAGTTTTTCATCGGTGATGTTCGTAATCTCCAGTCATGTAAGAACGCTATGCCCGGTGTGGACTACGTTTTTCATGCAGCTGCCCTTAAACAGGTGCCCTCTTGCGAGTTCTTCCCAATGGAAGCCGTAAAGACTAATGTCATCGGTACTGACAATGTGCTAACTGCAGCTATCGAAGTTGGTGTGAAGGCTGTCATCTGCCTCTCAACCGACAAGGCTGCTTATCCTATCAACGCTATGGGTATTACCAAGGCCATCGAGGAGAAGATTGCTGTAGCTAAGTCACGCTACTCAGGCAACACCAAGATCTGTTGTACCCGTTATGGTAATGTAATGTGTTCACGTGGTTCTGTTATTCCTCTCTGGATTGACCAGATTCGCAATGGCAATCCTATTACCCTCACCGAACCTTCAATGACTCGCTTCATCATGAGCCTCGAAGAAGCCGTAGCTCTCGTTCTCTTCGCCTTTGAGTATGGTCAGAACGGTGATATCCTCGTTCAGAAGGCTCCTGCTTGCACCATCCAGACTCAGGCAGAGGCCGTATGTGAGCTCTTTGGTGGCAAGAAGGAGGATATCAAGGTAATCGGCATCCGCCACGGCGAGAAGATGTATGAAACTCTCCTCACTAACGAAGAGTGCGCCAAGGCCGAGGATATGGGCGATTTCTATCGCGTACCTGCTGATAACCGTGGCTTGAACTATGATAAGTTCTTCAAAGAAGGAGAGGCAGAACGCAATCTTCTGATAGAGTTCAACTCTAATAATACTCGACTCTTGAATGTAGAAGAGACCAAAGCAAAAATTGCAGTTCTTGAGTATATACAGAAAGAACTATCAGGCGAAGGCAACTTTGTTCAGTAAAAATAGTAGAGATGCTCGCTCTTTGCTTTAATCAAGCTCAATGTATCTAAGGAGAATATCTGTACTAGTGTGCTCACAGGTGGAGTTTATGATGTACATCATTAAATACCCTCGCACACTCAAACTGACAAGTTGACAAAGAGAAACAAATATTAACTATTTATATTTATTACAGTAATGATCAATGTTGGAATTATTGGATGTGGCTTCGTAGGCGGAGCCCTTAAGGATTGGTTGGAGCACAACAATCCCGATTGCAAACTTTTCATTAGCGACCCAGCTAAGGGCTACAATGACTCAATGAAAGAGATCGACATCGTTTTCCTCCAGATTCACGTACGCACCGAAAACGATGGTACACAGGACCTTGCCCTTATGAAACAGCTCATCTCAGCACTTCCTGACGTACCTGTCTTCGTTCGCACCACCATCCTCCCTGGCACTAGCGAGCTTCTCTCTAAAGAGACGGGTCATAGTGTACACTATATGCCAGAGTTCCTTACCGAACGTACTCATATCGAAGACTTCAAGAAACAGACCATGGTTTTCACGGGAGCCGTAGAACTCCTCACCAAGATCTTCGTTGGCAAGAAATTCACAGTTATGACCCCTCTTGAGGCAGAGCTCACTAAGTATATGCATAATGTCTTTGGCGCTTACAAGGTAACCTACTTCAATGCATGCCGTGAATACTGCGAGAAGATGGGGGCTGACTGGCGCACCGTTCACACCGGTTGCCTTCTCTCTGGCTATATTAACGACACCCATACATACGTTCCTGGTCCTGATGGCAAGTTTGGTTATGGAGGCAAGTGTTTCCCTAAGGATGTAAATGCTTTTACTAAGATGACACAGGGTACTTCACTCGGATCCCTCCTTGCTCCACTCCACGATTTAAACGTACATTTCCGTGGTGAGGAAGAGATTATCTGAATCCTATAGTTAATGGATATCTGGCTGCACAGGTGGAGCCGAAAGGTTTATGGTTTGATACCATCAGTCAGAACTAATAAGCTGCTACAACAACGTAGAGCAAATAGCATACAAATACACATAATGCCAATTAAATAATTAGCGTAACATATGAAAGCAAGTTTTTATTCAATAATGGCAAAGAGAGTGAAGAATATTCTTGGGATAAAAGATTTTTCATTGTTTCGTAAAGAAATGCATAAGAAAATAGGCAAGATAATCTACCATCAAAAGTATAATGCAGATGATTTAATCAAAGTTATGTGTTCAATGGGAATGAAAGAAGGAAGTATTATATGTATTCATTCCTCAATGAAGGAGTTTTATAATTTTCAAGGTACAGCAGTAGAAATTATTGATAAAGTTCTTCAAGTCATAGGGCCTGATGGAACACTCGTTATGCCTGCATTTCCGAAGAAAGAACAATCAGAACAGGATAACTATATTTTTAACCTTGCAGCAGATCCAACTGGAGCAGGTTATTTGGCAGAAGTTTTCCGAAAATATTCAGGAGTATTAAGAAGTGCCAATGTTCAACATTCGGTATGTGCAATCGGAAAACATGCCGAATACCTTATAAAGGATCATACTAAAGATCACGATTGTTGGGGGAAAAAGTCCCCCTGGTATAGGATGTGTGAATTAAATGCCATTGTTTTTAACCTTGGTATGCCTCGGAATTATATAGGAACAATTCATCATTGTGTGGAGAGTTCTCTGTATACAGAACATCCATATTGGGCTCAGTTCTTTACTATCTCTAAAACTTTTCGTTATTACAACTCAGACGGATCTATTTCTGAGTATAGTGAATATATGGGTAATTTAGATAGGAGAACAAGAGAAAGCAATCTATTTAAGAAATTTGCAAAAGAAGATTGGCAAATAAAGAAAATAAGTAATTTAGAGATTAAAGCCTTTTATACGCGCAGTTGCATGAGAAAAATGATTGAACTTGGTAGAAAAGGCATTTCTGTATATTATGTTCCTTCAGCCAAGAAATATAGCTTTTGATATGAAAAGTATTCTTTTTAACATACGTGAGAATGCATTAATAAAAAACACATTAAAGCTTTCAGCTAGCAATGTGGCATTAATGTTTCTCCCTTTGTTGGTTACTCCTATTTTGTCAAGACTATACACTCCAGAAGAGTATGGGGTATGGGGTGTCTTTTCTGGGGTGTTGTTTATATTAAATTCATTCATCTTTTTATCTTATGAAAATACAATTGTCAAGTCTAATAATGACAGGGAGATTCCCAATCTTTTATTCCTGTGTATAGTTATATCTTTGATTATTAGTTTACTATCATCTATTACATTTTCTGTAGGTAAACTATTGGAGATATCCTTTTTCTTAAACTATCCAAATGTTTTGTATTTATTTTTTGCGTTAATATCATCAGCTTGTTTTACATTAACAATATGCCTTTCAAATAGATATAAGAATTATGGTGCGATGTCGATAGCAAATACAACTAATGGTCTTTCTCAAGCAATTATTCGCATTTTATGGGGCGTGTATCCATTAGTTGGATTGGGACTGATAATTGGAAATATTTTAGCGCATGTGATTGCTTGTGTATTGCTAATATTTCTGATTAGGCCTATTATTAGAGAGATTAGTTGGAGTTCGCTATCTTATGTCAATATAAAAAAAACTGCACTCTTATATAAAAAATTCCCCTTATATGATGCTCCTGCAAGATTCCTTGAATTTACAGTGGGTAACATAGTAATTATCATTTTGTCTTTTTTTTATGGGGATAACGAATTAGGATGCTTCTCTATGGTAATGCAATTTATTTTGCTGCCAATAGCAATTATCGGTTCTGCAATGGGTAACGTTTATTATAGAGAATTGTCAGAGAATTCAGATGTCCCGGATATTATCAAAGAATCAACAAGGAAAGCGAATAGAATGTCATTATATCTATCTATACTACCCATCATGTTCTTGGCGTTAGGAGGCGATAAATTGCTTGTTCTATTCTTAGGAGCAAAATGGATGGCAGCAGGGAGAATGGCACTCTGTTTGGCTATATATTCTGTACCTGTAATTATTAGCGAACCACTGCTCCCAATATTTAGGGTTTTGGATAAACAAGAAGTTCGGTTTCAGTTTAATATTTTAAATTTGGTAGTTTCAGTAGGAGCACTTGTTGTATCTTCAGTATTATTTGATAACATCTATATTTCTTTGTTTTTCTATTCGTTATTTTACGCAATCATAAGATTTTCCATATATCGAAAGATATTAAACATAGCTAGGCTGTCATTTGTAGAGATTGACAAAAAAACAGTTGTGTTGATTTTGCTCTGTTATCTTACATTATTATGTCGTTTTCTTATAGAAATTGTCTAAATATGAGCTTATCGAATAGTAAATTGTTATCAAACAATATCTTCTCAAACTTGTTGTTTGCATCACTCTATATTGCAACATTTGCCTACGTATGGAAGACATATTGTGTTCCTGTATGGCATGCTTATTTTTACTATGATGTACCACACTCTGAGTTTTATGAAGCGATTGGTTATTTGGTTGCATTGGTTCCTGTGCTTTTTTACAGAGGAATTAAAAATGTATCATCTTGGATATGCCTTTTCCTTTATTATTTTGGATATGTACCAATTGTGCTAGGTTTGTTGTTTAATTTTCCAGAAGATAATGAAGTTAATGTAGTTGGATATTGGATCGTGTTGTTAATTGCAATGAGTTCTTATTTTTTGATAGATAGAATTCATTATAATGTAGGAACTACTAGTGGTAAAGTCCCGATAACGGTTATTTGGGTATTTGCAGCGATTACATTTTTCTCATTATTGCTGGTGTATCATAGTAATATTAGGTTAGTAGACTTTACTCGAGTATATGATTTAAGAGAGCAAAATGCAGGTAAAGGTGGTGTTTTAATGAACTATATAATTGCATGGGCAGGAACCTTTACATTTCCATTTATAATATGTTATGGATTGCTTGTTAAAAAAAAGGTATACTATATCATGGGATCTATGATGTTTCTTTTCCTATATATGATTTTCGGTTTAAAGACTTATTTTTTGGCACCATTAATCTTGTATGCAATGTATAGATTTTTTTTGTGGCAGGAAATGAAGGATGTCAATCTAATACCGATATTTACCATTGGCATTTTAATTCTGTCATGGTTTTTCTTGGCAAATCTCGATAATCCTACATTATATGTACTTGCGGCAGTTTTTTTAATGAGAACATTAACAATCTCGGGCTGCTTATTTGCTGGATACTATGTGCCATTTTTTAGTAGTCATCCGAATACATATTTTAATCATGTTAGTTTTATTAACAAGCTGACGGATGCAGATCCTTACCATGGTGAGGCTATTGGAAAGGTGGTTTCTGAAGGTGGCATGAACGCAAATGCTATTTTTTGGGCAATGGACGGCGTAACTGCTATGGGTGTTACTGGTGTAGCAATCGTAAGTATCCTATTTGCGATATTTCTCATCTTCATAAATAGGTTAGTTAATGATGAGAATAAAGCTTTTGTATGTACATTATTGATTATGCCAACTATGATGCTTTTGAATGTGTCTTTCTTTACATTTTTACTATCCGAAGGTATAATTCTTATTGTTCTTGCATTACGTTATGTCGACATTCCATATGGGCATATGAAATTAGATTAATAATTAAATAATATGAAAATTGCAATTATAGGTGCCAATGGCTACATTGGAAAGCATCTTGCTTTCTATCTACAGAAGAAGGGGTATGAATCTATGTGTTATGATATACAAAATGAAAAGCATGATAATTACAAGCAAGTAGATTTGACAGACAAGCAATCTGTTGTAAATATAGACCTGAACGTAGATTACATCTATATGTTTGCTGGTCTTACAGGAACCTATGCAGGCTTTGATAACTATGAGACTTATGTTAAGATTAATGAGATAGGACTCCTAAACCTGCTTGATGCTATCCGTCATTCAGTGTATCGCCCAAAGGTTGTGTTTCCTTCTACACGATTGGTTTATAGAGGTATAGATAAATCACTAGCTGAGGATGATGAGAAAGAGACAAAGACACTGTATGCTATCAATAAGCTTGCATGTGAAGGGATACTCTATGCATACAAGCAGAGTTTTGATATCCCATATACAATTTTCCGTATATGCATCCCTTACGGCAATTTGCTGTCTACAGACTACAGTTTTGGTACAGTAGGATTCTTTATAAAACAGGCAAAGGCCGGAAAAGATATAACACTGTATGGTGGAGGTAATATCAAACGAACATTTACGCATATAGAAGACCTCTGCTATCAGATAGTATTGGCATCTATGAAGGATGAAAGCAATGGAGAAATCTACAATGTTGGAGGCCAAACGCTATCTCTACGTGAAGCAGCTGAGATCATAGCAAGGAAATACGGAACGAATGTAATGGCTGTAGAATGGTCGGAACGCGATCTTCGTATAGAGAGCGAACATACGTATTTTGATGATACAAAGATTCGTACCTTACTGAATTGTAAAGATTTTAAACAATTAGAAGATTTTTCAAGAGATATTTAATATGAGAACAAGAAATGTAGAAGACGCACAGCTTGATTTTTTAGTATCAGCTATGCACCATGGCTCGTTTATGTCAACTCGGGACATCCTTACATGGATGAAACAGCAGAACGATGAGGTAGTATCTAATATCAGACAGATTCCGCTGACAGAGTTGAAAGGCTGGAACTACCGTGATGATCGTATTCGTCATGAAAGTGGTAAATTTTTCAGCATTGACGGTATCCGTATTAATACCAACTATCGTGATGTTGCAGAGTGGGATCAGCCGATTATCAATCAGCCCGAGATGGGCTTTCTTGGCTTCATTGTAAAGAAGTTCGATGGAGTGATACATTTCCTCATGCAGGCGAAGATTGAGCCAGGTAATCTCAATGTGGTTCAGCTATCTCCTACACTACAGGCAACGAGAAGTAACTACACTCGAGTTCATGGAGGGAAATCACCTTATTATTTAGAATATTTCAATGGAGAAAGGGATGTAACTGTATTAGTTGACCAATTGCAATCAGAACAGGGAGCACGCTTTCTACATAAGCGAAACCGCAATATTATAGTAGAGGTTGATGAGAATGAAGAACTTGAGGTCAAGACCGGGTTCATTTGGGCATCGCTTGGCCAGATGAAAGAATTGCTAAGGTACCCAAATGTTGTCAACATGGATAGCCGTACAGTTATTTCATGTATCAAATTTGGTAGCTATTCTGAGCACTCTCTCAAACTGCTCGATACAGTAAAACAGCTGAGTGGGATTCAGTCCGATAGGCCAGACTCCTTCCTTTATTCGATGCTGAGCTCGGACAATCACCTGCATGACATTCAAGACATTATCCAATGGATAACATCACTGAAATTCAAATATGAACTGGATGTAAAGCCTATAGGCATCTCTGAGATGAACCATTGGGTATATGATGGAAACACAATACATCACGAAGACGGCAAGTACTTTGATGTGATGGGGTGTAAAGTAGAGATTGGCAATCGTGAGGTTGTCTCTTGGGATCAGCCGATGGTACGATCTGCTCAAGAAGGCCTGATGGGCTTCATCGTAAAGAAGATAAACGGAATATATCACTTCCTGGTACAGGCTAAGCTTGAGTCTGGCAACTTTGATGTGGTTGAGATGGCTCCTACCGTACAATGCCTTACTGGCAACTATCGTAAAGGACAGAATGAATATACCATTCCTTACTTGGAGCAAGTTTTGAATGCGCCAAAGGATAAGGTTTGGTATGCAAGCTATCAGAGCGAAGAGGGAGGAAGATTCTTCCAGGAGCAAAACCTTAATACTATTGTAGAGGTTGGAGATGAATTCCCCGTAGAGGTTGAAGAGAATTACTGTTGGATGACCCTCAACCAGATGCTCTCTTTCGTTATATACAACAACTATCTCAACATTGCTGCACGCTCGTTGCTGTCAGCTATTAGTTTATATTAATCGAGGTATGACTAATACAAAGGAAAGACTATCCTACATATCTGTATTGCGTTGTATAGTGGTGATTGTTGTTGTCTTCGGATATGCTATATGTATACAAGCAAATGGCATGTTCTCGGAACGGAGTGTGTAACACCCTTTTGGCAGAAAACAATTAATATTATATATGCAATACACATGTACTTATTTACAATAGTTTTCAACTATTTGTATGAATATTAACGTCTTATGGGTATGGCGCGAATTTAGAGTTTATGAAAAAATGTTAATGGAGTTTGTCCCATTCCTAATATGGGGCATAATTGAGTGTACCATAGATATGGGCATGACCTATAAGTATATTCTTGTAGGTCCACTTCATATATGGTATTTACGTTTTCTGATGGAAGTCTTTCTGATAAGAAGACTGTTAGATAAATGGATAGTCAATAATCCAATACTACCAATTTTGTTGATAGTAATTCAATATGTAATAGTTGATATCGTGGGAATGCATAGCATAGATGTCCCCATTTGATAATTATTATAGATATTTTTTGTTGGGTATAATTATATGTCAATTGTTAAACAGGAGAACAATTAATAGAAACGCAAACTATATAATGCTGACAGCGACTATAGTAGCATTCTTACTCAGTGGTGCCCTCTTGCCTCTTGGGTATTTGTATCTATTGTACTATTGACCAATGGATTGATTTACATTGCGTTTACAACAATAAATGTTAATCGATTGTCAAAATGGATTATCTCGCTAGATAAAGCAAGTATGGGTATATACCTAATACACCATCCTATCATTTGGAATCTTGTAAAGTATTCACAGACCCAATCAATACTGGCAGAGCATTACATCCTTGCTCCTATAATAGTTACTGCGGTTGTATTGGTTGTATCATAGTGACTTATAACGGTTATTCAGAAAACAAAATTTAGATTTATATTAGGTTAAAGACATGATTAGAATTGGTATTATATGTCCTTCGGAAATTGCACTTCGAAGATTTATACCTGCACTCCAGCAGGCTGGGGACTGTATCAAATTTGCAGCCATTGGTATTGCATCTTCTGAAGAATGGTTTGGTAATATTGAAAGCATTTCTCAAGAGCAAATAGATGAACAGCAATCTCGCGAGCGTGCGAAGGCTCAAGTATTTGTTGATCAATATGGGGGAGAGATCGTAGTTGGTTACGAAAACTTGGTATCAGCAGATGCAATAGATGCTGTGTATATTCCGCTCCCACCAGCTCTCCACCATAAGTGGGCTAAAAAGGCTATAGAAGTAGGCAAACATGTATTTGTAGAAAAGCCTTCAACCACCTCTTTGGCAGACACAGAAGACTTGATTGAAATGGCTTCTCAGAAAGGACTTGCACTTCACGAGAACTACATGTTTATCTATCACTCACAGTTGGAGGAAATCAACAATATTGTGAATAGTGGAGAGATTGGAGATGTTCGTTTGTATCGCATCTCTTTTGGTTTCCCTCGTCGAGCAGCTAATGACTTCCGCTACAACAAGAATCTTGGCGGTGGAGCCTTGCTTGATGCTGGTGGATATTGCATGAAATATGCGAACTACCTCTTAGGAGGTGATGCGCATGTAACAACTGCACAAGCAAATTATATAGACGAGTTTGAGGTGGACATGTACGGATCTGCATCTATGTGCAATAACAAAGGACAAGTCGCTCAGATTGCCTTTGGTATGGACAATGATTATCGTTGTGATATCGAAATCTGGGGTAGCATAGGCACCATTACCAGCGGGCGTATATTGACAGCTCCTGCGGGTTTTGTTTCATCATATACAGTCAAAAAGAATCAAGATATAGAAACGCGCTCACTTACTGCAGACGATGCTTTCTTGAAATCAATACAACGCTTTGTTGATTGTGTAAATGACAATGTAGTACGTATTGATGAATATGAGTTATTAAAAAAGCAAGAGCAACTTCTAGAGGAATTTAAGAAATATGCTTCTAACAAGTAAAATTCTTGATGAGACTACAACTAAGGCAAAGTTGAGTCCTCGTCTTCGGATGAACTGGAATTTACACGAGTCCTTCGAGGGCTCTGTACAAAGGATGTTCAATGCAATAGAATCAGGTTCAAAGATTCCCATTGCACGACATCCTAATTTATCAGAAACACTTATTATCTTAAGAGGAAGACTCAGAGTGTTGATAAACGAACGTTATTGATAATGTTGTTCTGAATCCTCGAACAGAGAATATTGGGTATCATATTCCAAAAGGGGGTGTGGCATCAGGTAGAGTCTTTGGAAGAAGGAACGATTCTTTTTGAAACGCGCGAAGGACCTTATGCTCCAGTAGCAGAACATGATATAATGAAATAAATAGAACGACTTATGAAGAAGATTTGCATATTTGGTGGCGGATCACTATATCGACTCTCGATATATAATCAAATGGCCAAAGAGATTGATTGTGATTTTTATATTGTTGAGGATGATCCTTCTGTAGGTATCAAATACTACAATAAAGAAGAACTACTCAACTATAGAGGCTCATTTGAACAAACAAAGGTGGTAGGTAACTTTTTTGTACTAAAGGGCGCTTTGTCACTTTTGAAGAAAGACTATGATATATATGTATTAGGAGGGCCTTTCTGTCTAACATATTGGCTTATGGTCATATATTGTCTTTTCTCAAAAAAGAAAGCAGCATCTTGGTCCCATGGAATGTATGGTAGAGAAACCGGAATTCGGAAGCTTATCAAAATCATGTATTACAAGTTATGTGCAATGAATTTTGTATATAACAACCGTGCTAAAAAAATAATGATTGAGAATGGAATCCGCCAAGATAGTATTTGTACGGTATATAATTCAATGGACTCCGTTCATGACCTTTCATTAAGAAAAAATCTGGTTAAAAGCAACGTGTATTCAAAATTCTTCTCAAATAGATATCCGGTGATTATCTTTGTTGGAAGAGTAATTAAAGATAAGCAATTGGACCAGATGATTGAGGCAATGCTAATTCTGCACGAGAAGGGATGTGATGTGAACTTCTTTGTTGTTGGAAAAGATGTAGATGGTGTAAATCTTAAAGATGTTGCAAGTAAATTTGGCGTGTCGGAACAAGTGTATCTATACGGTCCATGTTATGAAGAAGAGATTCTTTGCAATTTCTATTATAATGCAAGTCTTTGTGTATCACCAGGGCCTGTAGGTCTCACGGCTATTAGTTCGATGTCCTTTGGCTGTCCTGTCATCTCTCATAACGACTTCTCTCATCAGGGACCTGAGTTTGAGAGTATAGATCCCGGAAAGACTGGAGATTTTTTCGAATATAACAATGTAGAAGATTTGGCCAATGTTATAAAAAAATGGTTGGATGCTCACGCTAATGTCAGCAGTGATGAAGTATCAAGATGCGCTTTTGCAGAAGTGGACGGCAAATGGAATATATTTAGCGAAACGGACCGATTTAAGCAAACATTCGAAAATATGTAATAATTATGTTAGTACTTGTAAATTTCAATTCGTACCTTGGAGGTGGTGAAACACTCATGGTGCGTATGGCATCATACGTAAAGAATAGCAACAGGTCGTATTGTATGCTATGTACAGAACAGAGTTACATCTATGACGACTTGCGTAAAAACAATGTTGGCAACATCATTACTGTTCAAAATGACAAAGCGGATTTCTACTATAAGAATGCAGAGGAGCGTAAAGTTATTCTGTCGGAAATAAAAGATAAACTGCCTCAATCTAGCGAGTATTCTTTTGTAACCTTTTGTATGCGTGATCTTTATATGATAATACAGCTTACAAAGATTGTAACTAATGCAAAGGTTTGCCATTTAGTATTACACTATCAAGACAATCTTTATGTTTGTCAGAGTCTGTTTGATAAGGCATACAAAAAAATCTTTCACAAGGAGAGATATTCACGAACCGATCAAATTGAGTTTAATAAATCATTATTTAACCGCCTTTGTGAATCGGGAGCTATCATCCCTATGAGTGACCTGATGGTGAACTTTTGGAATAAGCAGTTCGGAATTAACCTTACTGCAGAAAATGTAGTAGCTTTACCGACCTACGATTTTCCTGAAGAGAAGCCTTCAATATTAGCAAACAATCATAAAATACTCTTCATTGGCAGAATCGTTGACTTTAAGATTCCTGGCCTTTGTGTTATGCTTAACTATATAAACAGACACAAAGAATATTCTTTGACTATTGTTGGAAATGGCGATAAACATTTGATTGACGAGTATATTGCCAAGAATAATATTGATACATCAAGGATAGAATTTGTAGGACAGGTCGATTATTCTAAGTTAGGCGATATCATCAAGCAGCATTCGATAGGTTATGCTATGGGAACCTCAGTTATTGAGATATGTAGATATGGACTTCCTGCAGTGATGGCTCTTAGTAATCCTGACCATCAACTTTTCAATCGTGATATTTGTGGAGGTCTCTATGCTAATTGTGTAAAAGGTAATGTAGGCGACAATTTGTTTGCTGGTGAAAGCCAAGATGATCAGCCTCTGTTGGAAGACGTGATGAAAGAGCTCGAGGCAAACTATGAAGCCTCGGCAGCAGCATGTTATGAATATATAAAGCGAGATTACGACTTTACAACAAATATTGAGAAATACCTCAATATTATTGATAAGGCAAAGATTGCCAACTTTTCGGATTTGGAGATTCCTCAATCTGGAAAAGTAAGAGCTTATTTACAAAATAAATTTAAGTAATATGATTTATCATATATACTGGGGTACCAGTGGTAACTCTGGCCTTTATCTAGATGAGATTTATCAAATCTTGAAAAAGGGTGGCTATAATCAGAAAATATATGTTAATTATTATTATCCTTTTGGCTATGGAGAGAAAATCTTCTTTAAAAGAGGAGATGTTGCAATGAGCAGGTACAAGGGCATAACTAGAAAATTATTCCAGTTACAGGAAATTCTTTGCGGTTATGTGAGGATTTTGTTTGCGTCCATGAAGGATAAACCTACTGTCATAAACTATTCACATGTTGGGCAGAGTTACTTCTTTATTGTGTGTTTTTTGCGCCTCCTGAAGAAAGTGTCTGGTGCCAAATTGATGATTACTTGTCACGATGTGAATCCGCACTCGGAAGGAAAAGGTGAAATGACTAATCGTTACAAGATTTTCCACTTAGCGGATTACCTGCTTGTTCATACAGAGAAATCTATTTTTGAATTGAATGAAAATTTTGGAATTAATAAGTCGGTAGTAGTGAAGCACCCTTTCCCCATAATGGATCTTTCAAAGCTTACGAAGGATGGTCCTAACCCATATTGCGATGTTGATTTTTTATTTATAGGACACCTTCGCAAAGACAAGGGTATTGAATTTCTGTTAGATAGCTGGCCTGAGTTTCACAAACTACACCCGAATGCGAAGTTGAGAGTATGCGGACGCAAGTTGCATGATGTATATTTCAATCAAGAACTACTTGAAAAATGTAATGTGGAATTCAATCTCCGTTATATATCAGACGATGATTATTATCACTATGTAAAAGCTGCTAGGTATGTTATTTTGCCATACTTGCAAGGAACAAATAGTGGTATTATTTCTACTGTCTTATCTTTAGGAACTGATGTAATTACATCAGATTTACCAATGTTTTTACAGAATCCACTTGTTCCTAAAGAAAATACCTTTCATACAGCTAATGCAGAATCTTTGGTTAATGTACTGCAGTTAAAATATAACACCTTAACAAATTTTGCATCTGGAAGGTTAGATGATTATAAGATTCGTTTTGAAGAATCGGTACTTTGCGTGTACAAAAGGATATATGCAACAGATGATTAGTTTAGCCATACCTTGGGTTTTGCTTTGTTGTTCCATTTTTATAATGGTGGAGTGCGTAAAACTGGATGTGGCAGAATTGGTTTTGATGGGTATACAACCTATCCCTCTGAGAAATACGGCTATGTAGTGCCGGAGAAAGATAAAGATTCGTGTAATTAACCTGCCCTTAGTTTAGTTGAAGGGTTTTCAGAACATAAGCGTGTAACATGTTTC
Organism: Bacteroides sp. B1-V-101; assembly: GCF_023656585.1. Taxonomy (NCBI): domain Bacteria; kingdom Pseudomonadati; phylum Bacteroidota; class Bacteroidia; order Bacteroidales; family Bacteroidaceae; genus Bacteroides; species Bacteroides sp. B1-V-101. Next base: position 52,377 of record NZ_JAMOKH010000039.1, read on the forward strand.
ACCGAGAAGCCAACCGTTGACCGTGCCAAGGAATTCCTTGCAGAGGGAGCTTATTGGAATGGTGGTATTTTTTCCTTCCGCTTAGGCTACATGATGGATATCGTGCACAAGTATGTACCCGCAGAAATCTCCGATTTAGAAACCGTAAGGTCGTGCTACTTCGAGTTCCCAAAGATCAGTTTCGACTATGAGGTGGCAGAGAAGAGGGTGGATACGAGAAGGTGATGAAGTATGTAAACAAGACGTTCCCAACGGATGAGGTGAATGAATTGGAGATTTATTATCATTGCTTTCCAGACGTGGAGATTCATTACCGTCCGTTCATTATGCATAACCCCATCAAGAACCAGAAACTGTATAAGTTCTTTAAAGAGGAAGGTGAGAGGTGTTTTGAGAATCGGATAGAATTGCCAAATGGTATAGGTTCCATATCTGTTCTTACTCTCTCGGTTAATTTAGTGCATCAGATGGTACATATCTCTCACCATTGGTATATGGAGGGGATTGGTCTTCGTCTTCGTCAACTCATGGACTACTATTTTCTTTTGTTAAACACAAATGATTGCAAAATTATATTCATGGCTTAGGATTGGATAGGTTTGCGTCTGCTTTGATGTGGGCTCTGGGAGAGGTGTTGGAATTTGAAAGGGGGCAAATGCTTTGGGCTCCAAATGAGGAGGATGAGTGATTAGTACTAGATGAGATTAACCGTACTGGCAACTTCGGACACATGGATGAGAACCGAAAGGACTTGAGTAAGCGATGGACGAGTTTTTGGTATGTGAACAGTAAGACGTTCCGATTCTGGAGGTTTGATCATTGGGCTTGGTTCTGGAGTCCTATGTGGAGGGTGTATCGATTTGGGTGTAGAAAACTCCATGAATATATAAATTATAAAAAAATCAAGGTTAAAATCATTATTGAATTATATGGCTACTGATAATCAGAAGAAGAGAATTTTGTTTGTTTGCCAGTACTTTTATCCGGAGGTGTTTCGTGGCAATGATATCGCATTTCATTGGGCGGAAGAGGGGCATGAGGTGCATGTGGTGACAGGTGTTCCTAACTATCCGGATGGGGTGTTCCATAAAGGATATGGGGTATTTAAGAAGAGGCAAGAAACCATAAAAGGTGTTCATGTGACACATCTGCCGATTGTGCCTCGTGGTAATGATAGTAAGATCATGTTGATGCTGAATTATTTCAGCTATTTCATAGTGGCATGCATGTATGTACTCTGGAAGGTGTTCGCAGATAGTTTCAAAGGTTTTTTGGGTTTCAAGAAATCGTTCGAATTTGACTTTGTATTTTGCCAGCAGTTGTCACCTGTGATGATGTCGTTGCCTGCTGTACTATATAAGAAACTGAAGAAAGTGCTGCTGTACACTTGGGTGCTGGACCTTTGGCCGGAGAGTTTGTCAGCTGCAGGTGGCATCAGCAACAAGCATATTCTCGGATTCTTCGACTGGTTTGTGAAGAAGGAGTATAAGTGGAGCGACAAGATACTGACGAGTTCTAAGAGCTTTGATCAGAGTATTCGTACCTACGGAGATTATAAGGGTAAGATTGTATATTATCCTCAGTGGTCGGATGGTTCCCCTTCAACCCCTTTTTTACCTCCAAACTATTCTTTGCCCGAAATCCTTTCAGGTTTCAAGGTGATGTTTGCAGGTGCTGTGGGTGAGGCTCAAGGTATGGAGTGTAACATGCAGGCGACTTTACTGACTAAGGAACGTAAGGATATCAAGTGGGTGATAGTGGGCGATGGTCGCAGGTTACCTTGGGTGCAGCAGTTTGTGAAAGAACATGGGCTGGAGGAGACGGTACTGACTTTGGGCCGCTATCCTTCGGAAACGATGCCATTGTTCTTTGAGAAGGCAGATGTGATGCTGGTGTCGCTTACTGACTCGCCTCTGTTTAACTTGTATGCGCCTGCTAAGATAAGTAGTTATATGGCGAGTGGCCGTCCGATCATTGCGTGCCTGAATGGTGAGGGGGCTGAGGTGGTGAAGGCTGCAGAGTGTGGCTGGTTGGTGGCGGCTGGTGATGCTGAGGGGCTGGCAAAGTTGGTTATACGTCTGGCGGATGAGAACAAGGAGACTTTGAATGCGAAGGGTGCTTGCGGATTGAAGTTCTACAAGGAGAACTTTGATAAAGAGAAGTGCTTGAGTAATCTTGATGATATTGTGTTTAGTAAATAATTATACTTATTATGAACTCATATTTGATTTTAGCATTCATATTCGTAATTCTCTTAGTCTTGGAGTTGGCATATTTCAAGATTGCCGACAAGTTCAATATCATTGATAAGCCGAATGAGCGCTCATCGCATTCTATGATTGTGCTTCGTGGTGGCGGTATTATTTTCTTGTTGTCGCTATGGATATGGAGCATGTTTGCTTCGACTGGTATAGTTGGTGCTTCGGTTTTGTATCCTTGGTTTCTTGGAGCAGTTTCATTGATTGCTGGAATCAGCTTCATTGATGATATCCGCTCGCTGCCTGACTGTGTGCGACTGGTTGTGCAGTTCGTGGCAATGACAATGATGTTCTACCAGTTGGATATTCTTCACTTGGATATGTGGTGGGTTGTAATCCTGGCATTGATCGTGTGCGTGGGAGCATCGAATGTCATCAACTTTATGGATGGGGTAAATGGCATTACTGGAGCATATACGATGGCTTCATTGCTGCCACTTGCTATCTTGAACAGTTCCATGGGCTTTGTCGATCAGAGTCTCATTTATGTGGTAATTATTGCGGACATAGTATTCTGTCTGTTTAACTTCCGACCAAAGAGAAAAGTAAAATGCTTTGCTGGAGATGTGGGCTCTATCGGAGTGGCTTATATTCTTTTGTTTATGATTGGATCTCTTATCCTAATGACTAGAGATGTGACATATTTGATATTCTTGCTTGTCTATGGTGTGGATGGTTGCTTGACAATCTGCCACCGCATTATGCTTCATGAGAACTTGGGAGAGGCACATCGCAAACATGCATATCAGCTGATGGCGAATGAATTGAAAATTGGTCATGTAAAGGTTTCTAGCCTCTATGCCGTAATGCAGTTCGCAATTTCTTTGGGATTCATTTATCTTTGTCCTAGTACAACAGTTGCACATTGGATTTATTTGGTATCAACTATCATTATACTTGCTGTAGTTTATATTCTTTTCAAGAAAAAATACTATCACCTTCATGAGGAGTACCTTGCTTCTCTTTCAAAATAATCTCTATGATTCAAATTGATCATAAACTTATATCAGAACTTTTTGACCAAGCACAGGTGAATCCACGCTTACGTCAAAACTATGATTTACGTACAAGTTCCGATGATGGTAGTCAACGCATGCTTAATGTGTTGATGCCAGGAACTGTTGTGCCCATTCATCGTCATCCGAATAGTAATGAAAATGTAATTCTTCTTTGTGGCAAACTCATCGAAGTTCTTTACGATGAACATGGAAATGAAACTGAACGTGTTCACCTTGATCCAACAATAGGTAATTTCGGTTGTGTTGTACCAGCAGGTGCTTGGCACACAGTAGAAGTTCTTGAACCATCTGCTATCTATGAGGCAAAAGATGGTAAGTACGGAGAGGATGGAAGCGAAATATTTGAGGAATTCCAGTCAAAGAATATTCAAGATTCTTGTCCAACACCCTTCTCTAACTCTCTCGGTGGTTTAAAAAAGAATATCGAGTATCTCATTGGTATGGAACGTCAGACCGGTTCCATTGATCCTATTTCACCCCAATACATATCGCAAACCCTTAATGTCTCTTTAGAAGATGTAGAGAGGTTTTTGCAAGACCTAAATACTTGACGAATTAACAATATTTATTCACAAACTAAACCATAATGACTATGATCACAGAAGAATTAAAAAAACGTGTTACTGATTTTGTTGGAATGGAACAGCGCAATGGTGAGTCTCTGTGTATGTTGACAGCTGAGTATGTGGCTCGATGTATGCAGATTAGCCTTGAAGACGTCATTGAAGCACTCGAAGCTCTCAAAAAGTAATAATGGTTATCTGTCAACACAAGTAGGGCTAATGTCTGCGGTTTGACAGAAGTCTACTAATATCAACCATAATGAATTTATCTTACATTTTTCATAAAAAGACGATGAGCATAACATCGTTTATATACCGTAGCAATTTGGGGCTTGTCTATAAGGAGTCACTTTCCCGAATTGTCGCCTTCCTTGGTGTGCCCATCAGTGAATCAGCGGGTAAGCCTACCATGATTGAGAAGATCGACTCTTACGTCAAGTCAAATCCGATAGAGGTATTGGAAAAGCTTTGCGTGAAGGAACTGGAACTGGTCCGGGAGTTTGTCAAGGCGAGTCCCGATATCCCTGTGGTAAAAGCTTCCCGTCGGACCTATGATACCCTGAAGATGCTTCTCTTGGTCTCTGTGTGTTATGACAAGAAGACGCGGAAGGGGAATCTGTTGATGGTCGATGAACTGCGGGAATTGTTTGCCCCACCTTGATTCCGTCCTGAAAAAAGCCTGAAAGAAGGCGAAGAAATTGGCGGCAGAACCGGATATGCCGGTCATCCCCTCCCCTTCCAAAACTGAGATCGATGACTTTGATAATGCCCTCTCTGAGCTGGACTATAACGATCCCATGTCTTTCTTTGATGTCGCACGAAGGCTGGAGGCAGTCATAGTCCGTGAGGAGGGAGTGGAAACAAAACGTGCGGCAATCGGATATCAGAATATGAACGCCATTAACAGCGAATGAATGTCAGGAAAGAACGATCAGAACTTTATCGCCTTCTGTGACGAGTTAAGGGCGTATGTTCTGGAAAACCGTCACTTCCCGAATAAACATACCCGGCTCTTGAATAAGATAAAATTTGTCCGTCGAAAGATCAATTAAGGCACGCTGGAGGAGTGGAAACTGAAAATGTTCCTCGACATAGCGGGGATGAGGGATATGGACGGGTATACCGGAGGGCGAAAGAAGAAGCAGGAGGAACAATAAAGGTATCCTACGTCTGTTTATTTCGACATAAAAGAAAATATGAAAATACTTTACCCGAGAATTCCAATCATATACCGTAGTGACCGTGCTAAATGGGGTATCCGGTCTTGCGAAGAATTGTATAACCCCAGCAAAAAGAAATATATGAAACGATTGAAACAATTATTCTATTGCGTATTGGCGGCATTAATGTTTACCGGCTGCCAGTCCTACAAAAAAGTACCTTACCTGCAGGATGCTGAAGTTGTATTGTACAATACCCAGGATGCAGAACTTTATGATGCTAAGATTATGCCCAAGGATCTGCTGACAATAGTGGTGTCATGTACCAGTCCTGAATTGGCTGCGCCTTTCAACTTAACAGTGGCTACGCAGAGTAATGCTGCTTTGAGTTATACAACTACACAGCCTGTTCTACAGCAATATTTAGTTGATAACGATGGTAATATCAATTTCCCCGTATTGGGTGAACTTCATGTAGGCGGATTGACAAAGAAGGCGACCGAACAAATGATCGTGGAAAAACTGAAACCTTATATTACGGAAACTCCTATTGTAACGGTACGTATGGTAAATTATAAGATTTCTGTGATTGGAGAAGTTGCCCGTCCCGGTACATTCACGATTTCCAATGAAAAGGTGAACATCTTGGAAGCTTTGGCTATGGCAGGTGATATGACTGTATACGGCCTGCGTGATGATGTTAAGCTGATACGGGAGAATGCCAATGGTAAGCAGGAAATTATTCCGTTGGACCTGAACAAGGCGGAAACTATTCTTTCTCCTTATTACTATTTGCAGCAGAATGATATCATCTACGTGACTCCCAATAAAGCGAAAGCACGAAATTCGGATATCGGCACTAGTACAAGCTTGTGGTTCTCTGCTACTTCGATCCTTGTTTCTATTGCCAGTTTATTGTTTAACATCTTGAAATAAAAAGAAAGGGTTATGAAGGAAGAAAAT